>SHYI01000013.1 GCA_009692905.1 Chloroflexota bacterium | reverse complement strand
TCAAGGTTGGAGAGCGGCTCGTCCATCAGGAAGACGGCTGGCTCGCGCACGATCGCGCGCCCAAGGGCAACGCGCTGGCGTTGGCCGCCGGAGAGCTCCTTCGGCTTGCGGGAGAGGAGCTTGGTGAGGTCAAGGATCGCCGCCGCCTCGTTGACGCGGCGCTCGATCTCGCCCTTCTCAATCTTGCGTAGCTTGAGGCCAAAGGCGAGGTTCTCGCGCACGGTCATATGTGGGTAGAGGGCGTAGCTCTGGAAGACCATGGCGATGTCTCGGTCTTTCGGCGCGATGTCGTTGACGACCTTGTTGCCGATCAGCAGGGTGCCGTCGGTGATCTCCTCGAGCCCGGCGATCATGCGGAGCGAGGTGGTCTTGCCGCAGCCCGAGGGGCCCACGAGCACCATGAACTCGCCATCGTTGATCTCAAGGGAGAGGTTGTCGACGGCGAGGACCTCGCCGTACTTCTTGGAGACACCCTGGAACGTCACTGTAGACATGCGCACCCTCCTCGCTGGCTGGCCCCTCTATGGGGGCATCCCGCCGCGCCGCGAGTCTATCAGCGCGCAGGGGCCAGGGCGGTCGGTGGCGCTACTTCTCGGCGACCCCCGTCGGCATCTCCTTGATCCCCCAGACCGGCCCAAAGAGGAGGGGGACGAAGGCGAAGCTCCCACCGATCCCGCCGATGATGAGCGCCTCGCGCAGGCCGAGGTTGGTGCCGATGATTCCGCCGAGCAAGGCGCCGATTGGAATCGTCCCCCACACGAACCAGCGCATCGTGGCATTCATGCGCCCAGACATCTCTGGCGGGGTGAGCGCCTGGCGCAAGCTGACCTGGTTGATGTTGTACAGGGTGCCCGATGCAGCCGCGGCGAAGAAGCCGCCGCCAATCACAAGCGCATTCAGTAGATCGTTCCCAGGCTGGCAGAAGGCGAGCACCACCAACATCGGCCCGCCCAGCGGGATGGTGAGGACGATGGTTCGGCCGACGCCGAACTTCTTGGAGATTCTGTCGGCGAACACAGCGCTGAGAAGCCCACCAGCCGATCCGAGCGTTGATGCGAAGCCGATGAGCGCCACGGAGAGGCCGAGCACGTTGTAGGCGAAGAGCAGTTCGACGGTTCCGGCAATGCTGCCAAACAGGTTGGACGTTGCGGTGGCTCCGCCAATCGTGCGCAGCGCAGAGTGGCCAAAGACGTAGCGAAGTCCGGCGGTGATGTCAGCTCGCAACGAGGCGCGCGGCTTGCTTGCCGCTGGGGCCGCTGCGTCGTTCTGTTCGGCAACGGATTCGTGATGCGGCTTGATAGAGAAGATGAAGAGCGCAGAGAAGAGGTACGAGATGGCGTCAATCACCACCGCCGCAGGCGCTTTAACAGCGGCGATCAGTGCGCCAGCAAGGCTTGGTCCAAGGAGCCCCGCGGCAGAACGGCTGATCTCGAGCTTGGAGTTCCCCTCAACAAGATCCTCCTTCGGAATCAGTGATGGGAGGTAGGCCTGATAGGCGACATCGAAGAAGACAGTGAGGGTGCCGAGCAAGATGCCAACGATGACCAACTGCGGAATGGAGAGAACGCCGAGCGCGTACGAGATTGGCAGGGTGAGCAGCAGCAAGGCTCGCCCAATGTCGGAAACGATCAGCACGCCACGTCGCGGCAGGCGATCAACGAGTGCACCGATGAGTAGCCCAAAGACCAGGAAGGGAAGGAAATCGGCGAGGTTGATCAACGCGATCTCCATTGGGCCTGCGTTCAGGAGTTGGATGGCGACGATCGGCATCGCCAGGTGGCTAAAGCTGGAACCGAAGTGGCTGATCGTCTCGGCGGTCCAGAGGCGGACGAACCCCGGGTCGTTGATCAAGCGGCGACGAGGTGCGGCTGTGGGCACGGGGCGCTCCTCACGTGTGGTGGGGTGGCCAGAGGGAATTGAACCCTCATCTGCGGCTCCACAAACCACGGTCCTAACCATTGAACGATGGCCACCAAGTCAGCCGCCATCTTACCCTGCGGGGAGGGGGGTGGCGCAGGGTAGACTGGGGGTCGGCGCCCTCCCAGAAGGGTGGCGCCCGTAGGGAGGCTGAACATGCAGATTCGACGCGCAATGCCCGCCATGGGACGCATTCCCGCCGCCGAGTATGGCGTGACGTTGGGCGACTTCTTCTTCCCCGTCTTCCTCGGCGAGCGCCTCGGCGCCCGACTGCAAGGCCTCGCGTTGGCAGTCGTCGGCGCGGCGATCGTGGCCGCATCCGCCCAGATCGTGATTCCACTCCCTGGCACCCCTGTACCGATCACCGGGCAGACCTTCGGCGTCCTCCTCGTTGGCGCAGCCCTCGGCGCGCGCCGCGGCCTTGCATCGATGGCGCTCTATCTCGCCCTCGGTATCCTCGGCGCCCCGATATTCCGCGAGGGGAGCCATGGCATTGAGAAGTTCTTCGTCTCTGGCGATGCAGGGCTCCTGCAGTTCGCCCCAACTGGTGGCTACCTCGTCGGCATGCTCTTCGCCGGATGGATCGTTGGGCGACTCGCCGACCTTGGCTGGGATCGCAGCGTGATCGGCACCGTTGCCGCCATGGCGATCGGCAGCCTGATCATTTACAGCTTCGGCGTGCCATGGCTCGCCGCCTCAGCAAATCTTGAGATCGGCGTTGCGATTGAGAAGGGGCTCGCCCCATTCCTGCTCGGCGACGCGATCAAGCTCGGGCTTGCGGCTGCGGTCTTCCCTTCGGCATGGTGGTACGTGAACCACGGCCGGAGTGACGGTCCACGCTGATCTAACGGCGACGCACCTGATGCGTCGACCCGTTCGCGCCGCACTCCTCGCCTTTGACCTCGGGAGCACCTCGGTCAAAGCGCTCCTGATCAACGCCGAAACTGGCGCGCCGATCGCCATTGCGCGGCGCACGACCAGTGGCGGAGCAGATCCGCGCGAGCAAGATGCCGACGTTTGGTGGCAGGCAATCTGCGCCGCAACCCACGAGGTGTTGGCGCTCGCAGCTGCCCAGAGCGCCGACGCGATCGAGGTGCGCGGGATCGGTGTTGATGGCCACGGCCCATCCCTTGTCCCTGTACGCGCTGATGGGAGTGCCGCTGGCCCCGTGCTGATGTGGCGCGACCGTCGCTCCGCCGACGACGAGGCCGCACTCGCAAAGATTCTTGGACGTGGCGGATGGCTCCTCGGCGAACTGCCGAAGGCACGGTGGCTCATTCGCGAGCGCCCTGCGGTTGCCGCCGCATCCACGTGGCTGCTCTCGTCGTGGGATGCACTCACCCTGCGACTCTCTGGTGAGGCGGTCAGCGCCTTCTGGGATCCGGCGCGAAGCGTTTCGCCCGCCCAGCGCAGCGCGCTGCTCGCTGCAGGCCTTGATGAGCGCGCACTCCCGCCCGAGGTATTCCCGGGCACCAGAATCGGCACACTGCTCCCTGGCCCAGCTGCAGATCTCGGCCTCCCCGCCGGCCTGCCGATCGCGGCAGGGATGAACGATGGACTCGCCGCCGTTGTTGGCGCGGGCCTCACCGATCCTGGGCTCGGCGTCGATGTGGGCGGCACCGCGGGTGGTGTCGCCGTAGCAGCGACTTCATCGGAAGCTCAGCGCATCACCGCTGCACTCCCTGGTCGCCTCTGGGCAGGACCGACTCCAGCGCCGTTCGGCGACGGGGTGATCCTCGGCGGCGCCTTCGCGGGCACCGGTCGACTCCTAGAGTGGGTCGTTACGGAGTTGCTCGCGAACGATCCAGCGGCGGCACCTGCGCGCCGCGTGGAACTCTTTCACGCCGCCGCTGCGCTGTCACTCGGCGCCGATGGACTCATGGCGAAACCGATCTCCAACCTTGGTTGGAGCAGCCCGCGCTCCGCCGATGATGCGTTCGATGGGCGAACCGATCAACACACCGCGGCACATCTGGTGCGCGCCGCTATTGAGGGGGGCGCCCTCGCCGTTGCGCACCTGCTTGCACCGGCGATCAAGGCTGGGCTGCAGATCAGCGAGATGCGCCTCTCGGGTCCAGCAACTGGCGCTGCACCTGGACCGCTCTCTGGCGGCGAGCCTGTACCCGCGCCACTGAGGCAGCTCCGTGCTGACCTATTCGGTATCCCTGTGGTGGTCGGCCAGAACGCTGAAGCCTCGGGCGCTGGCGCTGCCGCTCTTGCTGGCGTGGCAGCTGGCTCGTTTGCTGGCCTCCGTGAAGCGTCAGAGGCGGTTGCGGCGCCAGCGCAGCGCATTGAGCCAAGTGTCAGCGCGCGCGATCGCGCGCGGGAGCTGCTGCAGAGATACGGTGCGCTCTCGTCGGCAACGGGGGAGAGCGGCGCGGGCCGCCGCGAAGACTAAGCCTTCCGCTTCGCCTTCGGAGCGGCTTTTGCTGCCACCCTCGGCTTCGCTGCAGACGTAACCTTCGGAGAGTTCGCAGCCTTAATGGCCTGTGTAATCTCCAAGCGTCCGGCGGCAGTTGTTGCTGCAGCGCCATCGGCCAGTGGGAAGTGGCAGGCGACATTCACCGTCACATCGCGCGGCGTGGCGACCAACTTCGGCTCTTCGGTTGAACACTTCTCTGGGTTGCCGAGCTGCTCACGCAGCCAGCAGCGCGTGCGGAAGCGGCAGCCCGATGGTGGCGAAATCGGCGATGGGATTTCGCCCTCAAGAATGAGGCGATCCTTGACGTCGTGCGCCTCCACCTTTGGCACTGACGAGATCAGCGCCACGGTGTACGGGTGCTGCGGCTTGGTGAAGACGCGATCGACCGGGCCAATCTCGACGATCTTGCCGAGGTACATGACGGCGACGCGGTCCGAGAAGTAGCCGACAACATCGAGGTTGTGGCTGATGAAAAGGTAGGTGAGCCCCTTCTCGTTGCGGAGGTCGGTGAGTAGGTTGAGCACCTGGCTCTGGATCGAGACGTCGAGTGCTGAGACCGGCTCGTCGAGCACGATGAACTCTGGGTTCACCGCAAGGGCGCGGGCGATGCCGATGCGCTGGCGCTGACCACCAGAGAACTCGTGCGGATAGCGCGACGCATAGTTCGGATCGAGGCCGACCAGGTCAAGCACCTCGCGCACACGCTTCTCGCGGGAGGTCTGGTCGCCGAGCTTGTGGGCGAGGAGGCCCTCCTGGATCTGGTCACCGATCGGGAGGCGCGGGTTCAGCGAGCCGAACGGATCCTGGAAGACGATCTGCATGCGCTTGCGCAACGCCCGGCGCTCAGTGACAGAGAGCTTCTTGATCTCACGCCCATCAAAGCTCACGGTGCCCGCGGACGTTGGCTGTAGGCCGAGGGCCACTCGGCCGAGCGTTGTCTTGCCAGAGCCCGACTCGCCGACGAGGCTGAGCGTTTCGCCGCGTGCCACTGTGAGGTCGACCCCGTCGACGGCACGAACCGCAAGCGGCTTGCGAATCAGTGGGATGCCACCGCGCACCTGGAAGTGGCGCTTCACGCCAACGAGCTTCAGGAGTTCGCGCTTATCTGCAGGTTTGCCGCTCATCGCGCCACCCCCTTCTTGGTCGCTGTGGCGGGGCGCTTCCCTGCGGCGGTGCCGTCGAGCAGCTCCTTGGTGCGAATGCAGCGAACGAGGCGACCATCCTTGAGCGGCTCAAGCGGTGGCACGGCGGTGGTACAGGCGTCAATCGCGTAGCGGCAACGCGGGGCGAAACGGCAGCCCGCTGGGAAGGCATCAGGCGACGGCACCATGCCGGTGATCGTGTTCAGCTTCTTGCCGCGCGCCGCGAATGAGGGGATCGACGTGATGAGGTCTCGCGTGTAGGGGCTCGCCGGCTCGCGCAGCACGCTGGCGGCCTTGCCGGTCTCAACGATCTGGCCGGCATACATCACGGCGATGCGGTCGGCCGTCTCGGCAACGACGCCAAGGTCGTGGGTGATCAGCAAGAGTGCGGCACCACGCTCGGTGGTGGTGCGACGCAGCAGGTCGAGCACCTGCGCCTGAATGGTGACGTCGAGAGCGGTGGTCGGCTCGTCGGCAATGATCATGGACGGCTCGCCCGAGAGGGCCATGGCGATCATCGCGCGCTGGCGCATGCCACCCGAGAGTTGGTGTGGGTACTGCTTGGCCCGCTGATCTGGCTGCGAGATCTCAACCTGCTCCAGGTAGCCGATCGCCAACTTGTGCGCCTCTTTCCAGCTCAACTTGCGGTGGGCAACGATCACCTCGGCGATCTGCTCACCAATCGTGGTGACTGGGTTGAGGGCCGAGAGTGGCTCCTGGAAGATCACGCCGATCCCGCCGCCTCGAATTGGGCGCAACTGATCTTCGCTCAGGCCAACGAGCTGGCGCCCCTTGAACTTGACCGAGCCTTCGATGATTGCCTGCTTGCGGCTGAGGAGGGAGACGATCGCCATCGCCGAGACGGTCTTGCCGCAGCCCGACTCGCCAACGATTGCCAGGCACTCTCCAGCGGCGAGATCAAAGGAGACGCCGTCAACGACCCGCACTATGCCGCGATGGGTGCGGAAAGAGATCGCAAGATCGTGGACACTCAGAAGTGGCGTCGTCGTTGCCTTGCTCATGCTCGTCGCCCCTCGGGCTCAAGGCTCTCGCGCAGCGCATCGCCCACCATGTTGACGGAGAGCGCTGTGAGCACGATGAAGAGTCCGGGGAATCCGACCCACCACCAGTTGCCCTGGAGGAAGAATTGCTGCGAGTTCGAGAGCATGTTCCCCCACGTTGGCGTGAGTGGCGATACGCCGAAGCCAAGGTAGCTAATGAAGGCCTCGCCGATGATCGCGCCACCAACAGCGAAGGGGAATGAGACCACGACCGGGCCAATGGCATTCGGCAAGACGTGGCGCAACGCGATGCGAACAGGCGAGACGCCGAGCGCACGTGCCGCCTCAATGAACTCCATCTCGCGCAGCCCAAGAACCTGCCCGCGCACCAGTCGGGCGGTGCCCATCCAGCCAAATGCCACGAACACGATGATCACCGTCATAAGGCCCGTTCCACCTAGCTCAGAGATGATGCGTGCGCCAACAATGATCACGAAGAGGCTCGGGATGGCAAGGAAGACGTCGACGAGGCGCATCAGGAACCCGTCAAGCTTGCCGCCGAAGTAGCCGGAGATGATTCCGACAAAGGTGCCGATCGTGATTCCGCCAATCGCCGAGATGAATCCGATGAGGAGTGAGCCTCGGCCGCCGTTGACCGTCAACATGAACACATCGAGTTGCAGCTGCGCTGTTTCACCAAAGATGTGTTCAGCGGATGGTGGCCGCCCAAGGAAGACGAACTCACTTGGGTTCGGGATGCTGAAGCGGTCATAGGGTGCGAAGAAGGGTCCCACGATCACAAAGAGGAGCACGAAGCCAAGCATGCGAAGGCCCCACGGCCCCTGTCGCCCAGCAAAGAAGCGGCGTCGCGCCTGTGTCCATGGGCTCTCGGAGGCGCTGGGTGCTTTCGCCTTGACCTTAGATGTGCCCTTGGAGTTAGCGACTGTTTCGCTCACAGACGCACGCGTGGATCAAGGATGGCGTAGAGGAGGTCAGCAACGAGATTGCCGATCACGACCATCACAGATCCGATGAGAAGAATCGACATGAGCAGCGGGTAGTCAAGGTTATTGGTGGCCTGCAAGGTGAGGCGGCCAACCCCTGGCCACGAGAAAATGGACTCGGTGATGAGCGCGCCGCCGAAGAGGAAGGGGAGTGCGAGCCCAATGTTGGTGGCAAAGGGCACCAGCGCAGTGCGCAAGGCATGGCGCATGAGTACCCGACCGCGCGTCAGACCCTTGGCGCGTGCGGTGCGCACGTGCTCCATCGAGAGTGAGTCGATGACGCTGGCACGCACGTAGCGTGAGTCACCAGAGAAGCTGACGATCACCAGCGTCATCACCGGCAAGATCAGGTGCGCACCAAGATCGAGGAGCGCTGCCGCTGGATTCGCAGAGAAGTACCCCCAATAGAGATCGCTACCGAATGCTGGCGATTCACGCCCATTCACCATGCCATCGACTGGCGTGAGATCGAGCACGATCGCGAAGAGCCACATGATCAAGAATCCGAGTAGGAAGACGGGGAACGTTGAGAGTACGTAGGTGACCGTCGTCACAGAGTTATCGAGACGCCCGCCGTTGTTCACGCCGGTGTAGACGCCAACGAGCACCGCGAGCGTTAACCAGATGACGATCGCGAGACCGGCCAGGATCAGCGTTGGGAGCGCAGCGGCCGCAATGAGATCTGCTACAGACTCGCCATTGAAGTAGGAGTAGCCGAGCTCACCGTGAATGATGCCCGTATAGACCCCAGAGATGGCTGGCGGGAGGAAGCTCGGGAAGCCCGTTGGCCCTACGAGGGCGTCGAGACCATCGGAGTCACGGCGGCAGGCGCCGAGCCAGCGGCAGTACTGGACCGGCACTGGCTTATCGAGCCCGAGAGACTTGAGATACCCCTCTTTCTGCGCGGCGGTGTACTTCGGGTTGAGCGCATATTTCTGCTCGGGTCCGCCTGGGGCGGCGAGGAGAAGGGCATAGATAAGGACAGTGGAGCCAAGCATGATCGTCACGCCGAGCGCGATGCGCTTCAAAGCAAATTTAATCATGTGGCCTCCTCTCTGTCTCCTGCGCGGACGTTGTTCTAGGTCGGGGGAATCTTAGCGGGATATTGGGGGTGATGGGCAATCGCCGCGGAGCCCCTCTCGGAGCCCCGCGGCGATTGCAGACCGAATTGCTTCGGCGAGCCTAACTAGTTCGACGCGAGGTCGAGTTCGTAGGCGTTCCAGATTGGGCCCCAGGCCGCATGCTGGAGGTAGCCGCTCACGTTCGTCGACACCAAGACGATGTCGAGCCAGTAGTGCAACGGGATCGAGACCACGTTTGAGGTCATCAGCCCCTGCACTTCTGCCATGAGCGCATCCTGCTCGACAACGTCGATCGAGGACTTGATTGCCGCAAGCTTCTCGTCGAGTGCAGGAATGTTCACGAACTGGTCATTGCCGCCACCGTTCTCGTTGGTCTGTGACGAGTGGTACGAGTCGTACCCGCTCGGCTCAACCGACGTGATGCCGAAGGCATGCAAGGCAACATCGAACGTGCCATATGCAAGGTTGCACGGCGTGCCGGCTGCAACGTCGGTGCGCTGACCGAAGAGCTGGCCGCTTCCGACCGCGTCAACAATGGCAGTGATGCCGATTGTCTTGAGGTCAGCAGCAAGCAGCTGCAGCTTGGCGCCGCGGGTTGGCTTCAGCGTGGTGCACATGTCGAGGATTGCCTCGTCACGGTCACCATCACCGTCGACATCCTTGTCGACCGTCCCGTTGTTGTTCGTGTCGCTCCAGCCGCCATCGGCCAGAATCTGTGCAGCCCTGGTCAGGTCGAAGGCCTCTACTGCCTGCTCTTCGTAGAAGAAGAACGCAGGGAGTTCGAGGTTCGTGGCCACAAAGCCAGTGCCACCCTCAATCTGCTCAAGGTAGCGCTCTCGGTCAACTGCGGCCGAGATCGCGCGTCGAAGTTCAAGGTCAGAGGCTGGGCAACCACCGCCGCGCGCTGCGCGGTCTGGGAGCACGCCGTCTGGGTCTGCTTCAGCCGGAGCGCCGTCCGAGCAGATCGTCGTCGAGTGGTTTGGTCGCAGGAACTCAACCGTAAAGGCAGGGAACGGGCGCTGCTCGTCGCCAAGATCCTTGGTTGGGGCGAACTGCGAACCGTCGAGGTCGGTGACCATGTCGAGCTCACCGGCACGGAACTTAGCAACGCAGGTCTCTGGCGAACCGCAGACCACGTACTTCACTCGTGCGAGCTTCGACTGGCTTCCGTTACGAGGATCCTTCCAGTATGGGTTTCGAACAACCACGGTTTCAACACCTGGAGTTCGGCTCTCATACTTGAATGCACCGTTCGTTGGAACGTTTGGCAGGTCCTTGGTGCGGTAGCCCGCGCCCAAGAGCATGTCAGTCGACGTGTCGGTGGCAGGATTGCCGCCAACCGTGGTCCCGACGGTGAGCTTGCTGAAGTAGTGCTTTGGCGCGAACGCTGGGCCGTACTTCAGGTTCTGGTAGAGCTCGGAGTAGTGCACGGTCATCTTCTGACCTTCGCACACGATCTCCTTGATCTCCTTGGTTCCGACCTTTGACACGCCAGTGTTCTTCTCATCGAGAATCCACTCGCGGGCGTACTGGAAGTCGGCGCAGGTGAGATCAACACCATCGGACCACTTCCACGGTCGAAGGTTCCAGGTAACTGTTGCGGCTGCGCCGTCAACGCCTGGAACCTGAATGCCGCCGTTCTCCTTTGTCGGAGCTTCGGTGGCCATCCAAGGCTCAAGCTCAAGCTCCTCATTCAAGCGGAGAAGCCCGTCGCTGGTCATGCCGATGACGTTGCTTGACATCACCGTGCTGTAGAAGAAGGGGTTAAGGCTGTCGACGTCCTGATAGTCACCGATGAGCAACGTTGCTCCGGTAACCGTCGAACTGGTCGACCCGCCGCATGCCCCGGCAACGAGTGCGGCAGCGACCGCAAAGGTTGCGAGTAGCGACCTCTTTCGCATGTGTTTCCTCCTTAGCGGCTCCCCCAACAGGTTCGCCGTCAGACTTGAAGCGCGATCTGCGCTTGGCGGAATCCTATCCGATGCGGGGAGGGAAACACCAGAGGGGGAGCACAGGGTGGAGCGCGGCGGCCTGAGGGGATTGTTACGGTTGCAGGCGGCGGGTCTCCCAGGGGCCTTCAGGGGTGGCTCGGAGGTACTCAAATCGGTCGTGGAGGCGGTATGCGCCCCCCTGCCAGAACTCCCACTGGGCAGGGGTGACGCGATAGCCGCCCCAGTGCGGCGGGAGGGCCGGCAGGGCCTCGGGGGTGGGCGCCTGACTGGCCGCCGCCGCGCTCAGGGCGGCTTCGAGTGCAGCACGATCGGCGATCGGCTCCCCCTGGGCGCTGGCCCAGGCGCCGAGCTGGCTCTCGCGGGGGCGGCTAGCAAAGTAGGCGGCGGACTCCGCCTCCGAGAGGCGGGCTACCAGTCCCGAGAGGCGCACCTGGCGCTCCAGGGTCGGCCACCAGAGGGTGAGGGCTGCCGCCGGCCGGGCGGCGAGGTCGCGCCCCTTACGGCTCCCGTGGTTTGTATAGAAGTCGATCCCCTCGGGGCCGATGCCGCGGATCAGGATCATGCGGACACTCGGGTTCCCGGCATCGTCGGCGGTGGCGAGGGCGGCGGCGAGTGGCTCGGGGACCTGCTGGGCGATCGCCTCGTTGACCCAACGGTGGAACTGGTCGACCGGGTCGGGGAGAAGATCGCTGGCGTCGAGGCGTCCGCGCTGGTAGTTCGATCGATCGCCGAGCGGCTGACTACTCATCGGCGTCAGGCGAGTCCGGCCGGCGCCTCGAGTCGCGACTTCAGGTCGCCGAGGAAGGCGGCGACCAGTGCACCATCAACGGCGCGATGGTCGGCGGAGAGCGTTGCAGTCAACATCGTTCGGGCCACGACGGCGCCATCGCGCACCACGGCGCGCGAGTCGCTGCGACCCGTCGCCAAGATCGCCACCTGCGGCGGCGTGACGATGGCGGTGAACTGCGTCACCGGGAACGAGCCAAGGTTCGAGAGGGTGAAGGTCTGCTCGGTGAATTCCGCAGGGCGCAACTTGCCGATCTTGGTGCGCGCAACCAGGTCACGCAGCTCCGCGGAAATGGTGGCGAGATCTTTCGCTGCGCAATCAAGGAGTGCGGGGGCAACGAGGCCATCGGGAATCGCAATCGCGATGCCGATGTTGATCGGCGTGGAGCGCTCGAGCGCTTCGCCCTCCCACACTGCGTTGAGTGCGGGGTAGGCGGCGAGCGATTGAGCGAGGGCGCGCACCAACCACGCAGTGAGGGTGACGCGATCATCACCGGTGCGTCCGGCGTTCAGCGCCTCGTTGGCGGCAACGACTGCATCCATCTCAATGTCGGTCGACACGTAGAAGTGCGGCGCCTTTGCTTTGGACTCCACCATGCGACGGCTGATCGCCGTGCGCATTGGTGTGAACTCAACGGGCGTTCGCCCTGGCTTCGGCATGCGCGAGCTCGGCTTACTTGCCGTCTTCGACGTAGGCGATCACGGCACCCACCGCTACTTCGGCGCCCGCGGCATGCACGATCTCAACGAGCGTTCCGGCGACTGGAGCCTCGAACTCGACGGTGGCCTTCTCGGTCTCAAGCTCGCCGATCGGCTGGCCTGCGGTCACGGTGTCGCCGACCTTCGCCGTCCAGGCGCCGATCTTGCCAACCTCGCTGTCGTAGCCGAGTCGGGGCATCTCTACTGGTACTCGCATCGCATCCCTCCTTGGGCGGGCCACGGGCGGCTCGCACGCTCTTGCCTCCCCACGAGGGGTGGCGTTGGGGTCAGTGTAGCCCCGCGACTAGCGCTGTGACTCGAGGGCCGCCTCGACGGGCATCTCTTCGCCGTGGTGGATGCGCGTCGCCGTATTCCAGTCGTCGCCCACGTCGGCGGTCGCCGCCGCCACGAGGCGGAAGGCCCCCGTGATGATAAAGATGCCGACGTAGGTGGGGTAGGCGACGGGGAGCAGGGCCAGCACGACCACGCCGGCCAACTGGCCGACGGCGAGCGCCCCCGCGGTGGTGGCGCCGTAGGCCGACTGCGCGCGAATGGATTCGCCAGGGGCGGCGAGTCGTAGCACGCGCTCCTGTGCCGAGAGGATGCCGGCGGCGAAGCCGACGGTGATGATGACGATGACCACGAGCAGTACCAGCGGCGCATATGGATTCCATGGACCGGCGAGGATTGATGAGGCCATGCCGACGCCGCGAACGACCAGTGAGATGCGATAGAGACGACTCGCCGAGCCGCGCTCCAACCAGTTACCAATAAGGATCGCGCCGACGAGCGCCGCGGCGGAGCCGATGGCCGCCATGAGGATCGCGTACGCCGCATCCTGTTTCAGCACGACGATCGCGTACACCGATAGATACGGTGCGAATCCGGCGCCAAGAGCCGAGATGATGTTGGTGCGAAGGAAGCGGCGCACTGGTGTTGAAAGTGGACCAGAGCTTGCGGCGCGACCCGCCAATACCGCACCAGGTCGTGGCAGCCCGCGCAGTGCGCGCAGGAAGAGCAAGCTGGCAACAAGTCCGCCGATAAATGCGGGCGCGTAGATGAGGACGCCCCAGTCTTGTTCGCCAACGCGAACGAGGAGTGCCACGGGCACAAGTAGCACCGAGCCGAGTCCGAACTGGATGGCGAGGGCGCGCGGGGCAACGAAGCGGCGCTCACGCTCGGGGAGGATGCGACCAAACCAGGTCTGCACGTTCGCCCCAGCAATCGCTTGCGCGGTCGCGCCAACACCGAATCCGATTGCGATCAGCCCGATGCCGGCGAGGGGTGGCAGAACGCCAGCGGCAATCGCCACCACGACGGCGATATAGAGGATGGGTCGCAAGAGTGCGGCCGCGCCGATCAGCAACGTCAGCCGACGCAGGTCGCCGCCGTTGCGGCGAAGTGCGGCGGGCATAAGTCCCTGCAGAATTCCACCGACAAAGGGGAAGAGGCCGATGAGCGTCGCAAGTGCTGGCGATGCGCCAAGCGTTGTGACGAGGGGGATCGAGAGGCTGTCTCCGTTCAGCGCGACGGCGACGGCGTCGGAGACGGCAAGGGTGCGGAAGGCGGCGTAGCGGCCGGTGAGGAAGCGCCGCCAGTCAGCGATCGCCCTACTCACCGCCCGTGAGCGGCGGAGGTGCTTGCTCGGACCTGCTCCTCAATACGATCAATCTCGGTGACGATCGCAGTGCGCAGGGCATCAAGCTCGCCACGGGCCTTGATGGTCGTTGTGTCAATCGCCGTCAGCGTCGTCTTGATCTGCTGCACCGTGCTAATTCGATCGCGCAGCGCGTCGATGGCATCTTTCACCGCTGAGAGGTCAGCGCCGCTCCCCTCCGACTTGGCGCGAATCAGCGCCGAGATGCGTGCGAGTCGGTACCCCGCCTCAAGGATCGCAATATCGGGCGCTTCGGGATCAACGACGCAGTAGACGCCGTGTCGACTAATGGTGAATGGCGCCGCACCCGCAGGGGCCGCCGCCTCACTGAAGACCATCAGGGCGATCTCAGCCTTGCGATTCTCGCGCGCCTCGGCGAGCTCCTTCTCGATGGCCGGTCCTGTCATCGCCTTGTCTTTCACCTCAACCACAATCCGCAGAACGCTTGCGGAAGCGTCACGGCCGTTGATGGTGATCACCGCGTCGCCCTTCTTGGAGTCGGGGACGGCGCCGGTGACGCCGCCCGTCCCTTCGATCTCATCGTTCGTCGCGCGCAGTAGTTCGGTGTACTCGGCGATGACGCGCGACTCAAAGTCGGCGCCCTTCGCCGTCCCCTTCTTACGCTCGCCCTTCGCCGCCTTCTGCGACGCGTCGAGCTCAACGATCTTCAGCAGCACATCGTCGAAGCGCTTGGCGATCTCGGCGCGGAAGCCGCTCAGTGGCGACGCCTCGCGCGTTGGGTCAAGGAGGTGGGCGAGCTTGCTGGCGTCGCCATCGAAGTAGGTGCCAAGGATGGTGTTCAGTTTGCCGAGTGCGGAGTCGCGGCGGTTCTCGTCGAAGAGGTCCTTAGTGAAGAGGGCGAGCTCGCCCTTGTCGCCGAGGAAGCGCTCCAGGGTTGCAGGCAGTGCGCCACCCTCGTTGGCGAAGGTCTTGCGCAGGATCTCCTCGACCTCGGCGGTCGCCTTCTTGTTCGACTCGCCGGCGTCGCTGAGCAGCTTGTCAAAGGCGCGGCGCACGTGGTCCACATCAATGGAGCCACTCGCGCTCTGCAGCGCCATCAGACCAACACGCATCGCGCGCTCGACGGTTTCGGCGCGATCCTCGGGGGTGCGGCTCTCGAGGAAGCCGGCGAGGGCGCGATCAACGACCTCAAGAGAGGCGATGCGAATGCGATCGCCGACGATCTCCACCTGTGTCGGCTTATTCGCCGAACTGATTGGCACGATCTCGGGAACTCGCTCGCCGCTCATCTATCGCAGCGCGATCTGGCCGCAGCCATCACAGAGGGCGACGATGGCGTGCTTCTCGCGGGCGTAGCCGGCGGTGTGGAGCACGCCAGGGCAGCCGACCGTGCGGCAGCGCCAGGCCCACGCCTCATCACCATCGGCACCGTCATAGGGGAGCGCCTCGGCGCTGAGCTTCTCGGCGAGCCCTTCGCGGGCGCCGATCGTCGCCGCAATAGCGGCGGCGCGGTCTGCCTCGCTCTCGCGCTTATAAGGATACGACTGGGCGACGTTCGTTGGCATGGGCTGAGTATACCGACCACCGAAGACGGGCACCTGTATGCTGAAAAGATGACTGGCTCAATGAAGGCCCTGCTCCTCGGCACCCTAACGTTGCGAACCGCAACGGGGACCACGGGCGCGCTCCTCATCGTCTGGAACAAGTACCTCAACTCCACCGGATCGGTCACCATCACCCCGGTTGATCTTGCAACGATCACGCTCGCCTTCTATGTGACAGAGCTGCTCGGTTCGCCGATCTTCGGCATCATTGCCGACCGCATCGGACGAAAGCCCGT
>SHYI01000012.1 GCA_009692905.1 Chloroflexota bacterium | reverse complement strand
TAGCTCGCCTGGTCCGTCGGGGCGCATCCCTTTGAGGTTTGGTCGACGCGCGCGCTGATCAACTAAGACGACACCGTTCCCGGGGGCCATGTTGACGAGGGTGTCGGTGAGGTTGGCGCGCAGATCCTTGGTGCGCCCGAGGCGCCCTGCGCCAGCCACGACCATCAGCGATCCGCCCCCGAAGAGGCCGCCCGTACCGAGCCGGCGACGCAGCTCGCCAAGCACCTCGGCCCCGTCGCCAGAGCCGCGCCCCTCAGCCTTGAGGCGCACCTTCTCAGGGAGTCCGCCCCCCATGGCGTCCTCGGCGGCCATGCGGGCGCCCAGCGCCGCCACCGCCTCTTCGATGAGGAGGAGGTCGTCGCCCCAGGCTAGGAGGATCGGTGCCGTTCCCAGGCGCCATGTTGACGAGGGTGTCGGTGAGGTTGGCGCGCAGATCCTTGGTCCTGCCGAGTAGCCCTGCCCCTGCGACTACGACGAGTGAACCTCCCCCGAAGAGGCCCCCAGTATCAAGGCGCCGGCGCAGTTCGCCGAGAGTGCTCACCGCCTGTTCCGAGCTACGCCCCTCAGCCTTGAGGCGCACCTTCTCGGGGAGCCCGCCTCCCATAGGGTCCTCGGCGGCCATGCGGGCGCCCAGCGCCGCCACCGCCTCCTCGATGAGGAGGAGGTCGTCGCCCCAGGCTAGGAGGATCGGTGCCGTTCCCATGGGCGGATCCTAGCGGGTGGGATGGGGCACTACATGGCGAAGAGGTATGTAGCGGACACCAGATGCATTGCCCTAGCCCCACCCGTTGCTCGGGCGCGCTACGAAATGGACCTATTGCCCACCAATTTGATTTCGAGCATGGCTGCAGTCTCAGGCCAATCAGTACGGTTAGGATAATGAATAGAACTCAGCATCAGCAGGTGAAAGAACAAATCGTCACGATGGCGCACCTTCTTACCAAGAAAGAGAGCACAATTGAACAATCAAATGGATGAGAACAACTCCCAAAGGTCTGCCCAAGACCTTCTCCCTTATGTCCTCACATTTAAGTACGACGATGCCATTAAGGCCCGCGCCAGAATTGTCTTCCACGATCAGCCACTGCAGAATAGCCACCGAGGCATTGATGCCCGAATCATTGGCGCTATCGGCGAAGCTGCATTTGAATTAACTTGCGAGAAGCTCTCTATACCGCTCCGGCGTATCGCCGATAGATCCACAGTCGCGGATTATGTGCTGGAAAGCGGAGCCCTAGTAGAAGTCAAGTCAAAGCAGCGGAGCGTTCGACCTAGGGTAGGCTTTGAAGCATCAAGACCGCAGTACAACGAGAGTCACCAGCGCGTAGATTTCTACGTGTTTACCTCAGTACTGAACCCAACGAAGCAGCGAAATGCAATTGCAGAAGTTGCAGTATTAGGGGCTATTTCTTGCCAAGAGTTTGAGCAATTGTCATATGAAGTAGAGCTAGGTTCTACGTTGGGAAGCGGGCGCGGAGCATGGACAGCCATGCGAAACATAAAAATTGAGCAACTTAGGGGTCTAGAGATTCTGAAAAGTAAGGCAGGCTAGGATCGCCTGGACTTTTTGGATTATTGGTGTAAAATACGCTACATGAGTCCTGTAAAGCGCCCAACACTGATTGACCTTTTTGCTGGTTGTGGCGGACTATCATTAGGGCTTGAGTACGCTGGGTTCAGGCCCATTTTTGTCAACGAGTTGCATCCCGATGCAATGCAAACCTATCTACAAAATCGATCAGATGGCGAGCTCCAGAAGCCAATCAATCATGTGAATGACATCTTGGATCTAACTCAGAAATCTGGGGCACTAGAAGCCTTAACTAAGCGGTTGAAGAATGAACATGGTGAAATTGACATGGTGGCAGGCGGCCCCCCTTGCCAAGGCTACAGCGGGATCGGCCACAGGCGAACGTTCACCGACTTAAAGAAATTGGATATTCCTTCTAATCATCTATATCGGGAGATGGCAACTGTAGTTCGTGTCGTGGCGCCAAAACTGTTCCTATTCGAAAATGTGCGCGGCCTTTTGCAGTCAAGGTGGACACCTGCTGGCGATGCAGGGGAAATTTGGGAAGCAGTTCAGAAAACATTTGCGGATATTGAGGTGGTTGTCGGTCGTGGAAGACACCGCTACCGGCTCTTCCACAGCTTAGTGCATGCGCGTGAGTATGGCGTTCCGCAAAATCGACCACGGATTTTGCTTGTGGGCATTAGAGACGACGTAGGTTTCATTCCCGAGCTGGATAAGAGGGCTTCTGGTGCATTACCAGAACCAACAAATCATGCTCCTGATCTTATAGATCTCCTTGGGGATCTAGTTGATCCAAATTGGTCGCCAGGGGGATCAACAGCGTCATACGTAAATCCCGCGAGTAATGATTTTCAAAGGGCCTTGCGAACGTCCACTAATGGAACGGTAGCGAGGTTGGGAGATCCCGTTACTGAGCAGGATTACAACGCCCACTCCCAACGAGTAATCGATAAATTTGAATACATGCTTGCGCATAACGGGAAAATCAAGGCCGCTGATCAGACCAAAAAGTTCGCCCAGCGGTTGTTGCCAGAAAGGTGGGGTCCGGCTGGGCCAACCATCACAGCGACATCGCTCGCTGACGACTACGTTCATTTTTCACAGCCGCGAGTTTTAACGGTAAGAGAGTGGGCGCGCCTCCAAACATTTCCCGACTGGTACCAATTTCACGGAAAGCGCACAACAGGCGGGCGCAGGCGCGCTGGTGACCCCAGCGCGGGAGTTTGGCTACGCGACCTGCCACGGTACACGCAGATTGGGAATGCAGTGCCCGTGCTGATGGCGCACGCAGTGGGGCAGCATCTCAAAAAACTGTTGGGCTATTCCGATAGCAAATAGCGCGCTCGGATTGGAAACAGCACCTCATGACCGACGGGTGTGATCTTAAAACTTGGACCACGTTCCGTTACACCCCTTGGAGAATCCTTGATCAGATGATCGAGGGTGATTTGGCCTTCAGCAACAAGGGCGCCAAAGAGCTGCGAGGCAGGCGGACCAGTGTGATCAATTCCAAGGATGTTGAAGGCCGGCTTACCCTTTAACATGCATTCATCCATGCGCACCCAAAACGTTTCATGATGCTTATCCTCGAGCCGCTGCTGGAGCGTTGCGAGTTCCCATTTCAGAGCGGGAGCCATTGTAGGCTTGTAGAATTCCACTAACGACTTTCCAGAATCAGCAAGTTGCAGCCACAGGCCCTGTGAATTTTGGCGTTTTGCATCAACTGTGCAAGTTAGCCGCCGTACCCCGTTTCTTTCGTAACCATAGGCTGCCAAGAACGATCGGATGCTTTTACATTCCGAAAGGTTCCAGTCCGGAACTTGCGCAAAAAGTTGTTTTCGCGTCGTAGCTGAAGAGGGACGGTTTGTCCGCGCAGCTTTGATCTCAACAGTGCCCAGATAGTCTGGAAGCTTTGATGAATTCTGGTCTATCCCGAGCGCATGTTCAATCGATATTCCGACAGACGGATCGTGCTTTCCAATTTGAAGGATTGGCCCGCGGGAAGCAAGTTGAGTCACACGCTCTAATAGTTCACACGCCTCCTTACTTGCCCATGGCGCAGCAGCACCGCCTAAGAGCATGGACGGGGCAGGGATTGGAGTTCCATTCAGATTACCCACATAGAGATCGCCGTTGATTACCGCAAGCGCAAGAGTGTCTCCCGCCATAGCAAATCGCTGGAGGGAGTAAATCCAAAGCCTTGGGTCCCCCTGCTTAGTCTGCGGTCTGTATAGAGAAATCTCTGCGCGTGTCGCTGTGGAACCCTGAATTATTGTGCAGTGCCTTAAGACTTTATTGCTAGGGCCAACTTCTTGGGTTGCGTAGTCGTGGAAACCGCTGGAACGAAACAGATCCCTAATTGTCCAATGGGCATCCGCAATGCTTTTTGCAAACATCGTCGAAGTGACATGCAGTAGTGCTACCCGACCATAGCGAGATGCAAAAGAAGTCAAGTTCTTTCGCTGAGCGCTGCTGAGTACAACTTGATCAACTAGAGCCATAACCTGATTCTAACTTCTTCCTCAGCGAGACTGCGCACAGATCCTGTTGCTGGGTATGCGAAGCAGGGTGACCAGACGATCTATCTCTTCATTATCAGATCTGCTTCAGCTTCGGCAGCACCTCTTCAGCGAAGCGGATCATCGACTCCTCATCGTGCGGGGTAGAGAAGCCGGCGATCAGGTGGCGGTAGCCGATCTTTAGGTACGGAGCGAGGTGCTCCACGACCTGATCAACGGAGCCGACTGGCTGGTTCTCCCAGGCTGGCTCAATGCCGTTCGCGGCGAACTGGGCTTTGTGGATGCGCAGTGCCTCGGCGGCATCGTTACGAATCACCACGTTGCCAATGCCAATGGTGCGGTCGATCGTGCCGGGATCGCGGCCAAGGGTCTCGCAGTGCTTCAGCAGCACCTCTTCCTTGTGTGCGACCTGCTCAGGCGTGCCGCTCACGTTGTTGGCGTCGCCGTACTTAGCCACGAGCTTGAGGGTGACCTGCTCGCCGCCGCCGCCGATCAGAATCGGCAGGTGCTTCTGAATTGGCAGCGGAAGGTTGCGCACCGTCTTCGCCTTGTAGCGCGGACCGGTCGCGGTTGGTTCGGTGCCGTCGAGCATGCCGCGCATGATTGGCAGTGCCTCGCCGAGCCAGCGCAGGCGCTCTGGAAAGCCATCACCAAAGTTCAGGCCGAAGTGCTCGTGCTCCTCTTCGAACCAGGCGGCACCCACACCAAGGATGGCGCGACCGTTGGAGATGTGGTCGAGGGTGGTGGCGAGCTTCGCCGTGAGGGTTGGCTCGCGGAAGGTGTTGGCACCGACCATGAGGCCGATGCGAATCCTTGAGGTGTTCTCGGCCCACGAAACCAGCGTTGACCAGCCTTCGAACATGGGGCCGTTCGGGTTGCCGATGATTGGGTACATGTGGTCCCAGGTCCAGAGGGTGTCGAAACCCACGCGATCAGCGGTCACACCCATCGACTTGACCGACTTCCACTCGGTGAACTGCGGCCATACCAGCGCGCCAATCTTGACCTCACCCACGATGAACCCTCCTCAACCCCTGCGGCAGGCCGCCGCGTTGCGCCCAGCCTACTCCGTTGCGTGGCGCTCGCGTAGAGTGTGCCAACTGTCAACCAGGGAATCTGGTTCAGCCCGCCAGTTAGAGGTGCATTGTGGCCAAGGAAACTGCTGACAGCGAGACACAGCCGAAGAAGAAGATGAGCAAGAAGCGCAAGTTCCTCATCGCCCTCGGCGTTATCGCCGGCCTCCTCGTTGGCGCGTGGGTCCTCGTTGTCACCCCCGCGATCAACAAGCTCGCCTCTGAGCAGCTTCAGGCCGCGGGCCTAGAAGGCGCGATCGTAGAGATCCGCGCCGATGGCGCGAAGATCACCCTCCCAACACTCCCTGCCTCGGTAGGTGGTGGCAACTTGATGGCGACCAATCTTGTCTTTGAGTTTGGTGGCTTCGGTATTGACGACGTCAACGGCCTGATGGCCGGCGCCAATTCGGGGACGATCGTTCTCCCTGAGGGGACGCGCTTCACGATGACGGCGGACACCTTCTCTTCGTTTGCGGATCTGACCGTGATCGGCACCGATAAGACGGCCGCACTGACCGGAACGATCCCCAATGAGCTTGCTCAAGCGCTCGCAGCAGCGATCAAGGATGGAAAGATCGAAGGGTCTGATGCGACTGCAGGGCTCCCAATGAGCGACATCGTCTTGACGCCTGGGGCCGACGGAACGGTGATGACCGCAACCGTTGACGTTACGGCGATGCTGGCGCTTCTCGCGAACTAGCTGCCGGTTGCGCAGCGCGGCTGCACCGTTCGCTAACCGACGATATTGACGAGGCGCCCGCCGGCGTGGATCACCTTCTTCGGTGCGCGCCCCTCAAGGGCGAGCTGCACCTTTGGTGAGGCGAGGGCGAGCGCTTCGATCTCGGCCTCGGTCGCGGTGGCACTCACGGTGAGCTTGTCGCGCAGCTTGCCGTTCACCTGCACCGGCAGCTCACGGGTGCTCTCGGTGAGCAGGCTGGTGTCGACGGTTGGCCATGCGCACTGATGGATCGAGGTCCAGCGCGGGTCGCTGGTGCTGATGCCCGCGGCCGCCTGCACGCGGCTGTGCATCTCGTCGGCGAGGTGCGGCGCCATTGGGGCGATGCCGGCGAGCAGATAGTGAATCGCCTCGTTCCACGCCGCGGTGCCAGCCACGGGGCCGCCGCGATACGGGAAGAGCGCGTTGGCGAGTTCCATGAGCTTGGCGACCGCAGTATTGAAGCGGAAGGCCTCAATGTCGGTTCCGACGCCGCCGAGCGCCTTGTGCGCTGCGCGACGCACGGCAGCTTCACCCGCCGCCTGATCCTGGCCCTCTGGCAGAACGCCAGAGTTCGGATCACCCGGCTCCTTGCCGTGTGGATCGAGTGCGAGCGTCCAGATGCGGCCAAGGAAGCGCACCATGCCGCTGATGCCGCTCGACGACCAGGCGCCGCCCTGATCCCACGGACCCATGAACATCAAGAAGAGTCGCACCGCGTCGGCGCCGTGTCGGTTGACGAGTTCGTCGGGGTCTTGCACGTTGCCGCGCGACTTCGACATACGCTCGCCGTCGGCGCCAAGGATCTGCCCCTGATTGAAGAGGCGCGTGAACGGCTCTGATTCACCGATTAACCCAAGGTCACGCATCGCCTTGGTGAAGAAGCGCGAGTAGAGCAGGTGCATCACAGCATGCTCGGCACCGCCGGTGTACTGGTCGACTGGGCACCAGGCATCAACGAGCTTGCGATCCACTGGCCCGAGTTCGTTCTTTGGCGCCAAGTAGCGGTACCAGTACCACGACGAATCGACGAAGGTGTCCATCGTGTCGGTCTCGCGCTGGCCAGGGCCGCCGCACTTCGGGCAGGGCACGTTGAGCCACGCGGTGGCGGTCTTCAGTGGCGACTCGCCGGTCGCCTTGAAGTCGACGTCGTCAGGGAGGGTGACGGGGAGCTGCTCTACTGGCACGCCGACCGGGCCACAGGTAGCGCAGTGAATGATGGGAATCGGTGTCCCCCAGTAGCGCTGACGGCTGATCAGCCAATCGCGCAGCCGGTAGGTGACCTTCTTCTCGCCCGTCTTGGTGCTGGTGAGGTGGGCGATCGCCTTAGTGAGCGACGCTGGCCAGGCGGCGCCGTTCCAGGCTGGGCTGTTCACGGCAACGGCGGCACCATCAGCCTTCTCAACGTAAGGGAGCGGTACGTCGTTTGGTGTAGCGGCCAAGTTTGCTGGCGCCACCACGGGAATGATCGGCAGGCCGAACTGTTGGGCGAACTCGTAGTCGCGCTCGTCATGCGCTGGCACCGCCATGATCGCGCCCGTGCCGTAACCGGCGAGCACGTAGTCGGCGATCCAGACTGGAACCTTCTCGCCGTTCACCGGATTAATGGCGAACGCACCGGTGGCGACACCACTCTTCTCTTTTTTGGTGGTGAGTCGATCAATCTCGGTCTTGCGCTTCGTCGCCTCAATGTAGATGGTGACTGCGGCGCGCTGCTCTGGCGTGGTGATGGTGTCAACCAAATCATGTTCAGGTGCGAGCACCATGAAGGTTGCGCCGTAGAGCGTGTCGGGGCGCGTGGTGAAGACGCGCAGCTTCTCACCGCCGGCATGATGTGCCGCAGGTGCAACGGTGAAGTCGACCTCGGCACCTTCGGAGCGACCGATCCAATTTGTCTGCATCGTGCGAATCGGTTCTGGCCAGCTCAGCCCCTCAAATGAGAGAAGTTCGTCGGCGTAGTCGGTGATCTTGAAGAACCACTGTGTGAGGTCGCGCTTGGTGACCTGGGTGGAGCAGCGCCAGCAGATGCGATCAACACCTTCTACCTGTTCGCGCGCGAGGGTGACTTGGCACGAGGGGCACCAGTCGACTGGCGCCTGCTTGCGATAGGCGACACCCTTCTCGTAGAACTTGAGGAAGATCCACTGGTTCCAGCGGAAGTAGATCGGGTCGCAGGTGACGACCTCGGCGTTCCAGTCGAATGAGGCGCCCATCATGCGGAACTGGAGGCGCATCTTCTCCATGTTGGCGACCGTCCATTCGCGCGGATGAATCTTGCGCTTGATAGCGGCGTTCTCGGCGGGGAGGCCGAAGGCATCAAAGCCGACCGGGTAGAAGACGTTGAAGCCCTGCATGCGCTTGTAGCGCGCGATGGCGTCGGTTGGGGTCTTTACATACCAGTGGCCAATGTGCAGGTCGCCCGACGGGTAGGGCCACATCGTGAGCAGGTAGTAGTGGGGCTTGCTCGTGTCGGTGAGGTCGGTGGTGTGGAGCCCAAGCTCTTCCCAGCGGCGCTGCCAGCGCGGCTCAATCTCGGTCGGGTTGTACCGCTCGAGTCGCTCGTCTTGCTCGGCCACGGGTGGGGCTCCTCTCCTTCCGAAGCACGCCATTTGGCGGCTTGGTGGAGCTAAAGGGATTCGAACCCTTGACCTCTTGCATGCCATGCAAGCGCTCTACCAACTGAGCTATAGCCCCAAGGGGAGCGAGTGTATCAGCCGCTCCAGCCTCAGCCTCGCGCGGTACCCCGCGTGGCGCCGCGTGCGGCGAGGGGGAGAAGGGCGAGGGAGAGCAGGACGAGGGCGAGCCCACCAGCGAACGGGGTCACTCCGATCGCCACGGTGGCGACGAGGCCGCCGAGGATCGGCCCAGTCGAGATCCCAAGGTCAAACGAGAAGTTGAATGCACCGTTCGCGCGACCGCGCTCTTCGGGGGCACTGGCAATTGCAATCGCCCCAGCCGCCGCCGGAAAGATCAGCCCATACCCGATGCCGTAGAGCACCATCGCCACCAGGTCGATGGTGAACGTTGGGCTAATGGCGAGCAGCGTCAGTGCGCCAACGAGTGCGGTGAGCCCAATCAGCGAGATACCAAAAGGTCCGCGCTTGTCGACACGTGTCGAGATGCGACTGAGCATGAGCGCGATGGCGATCACGCCGAAGATCGTAAAGAGGCCACCACTCGCCCCCGCTGCGTATCGCAGTGCCGCCTCTTGCGTGCGTCCCTCTTCGAGCGCGCGCTGAATGAGGCCATCTTTAATGAAGCCGGTCACCGTGCCAACAGCCGCCTCAAGTCCGAAGATTGCAAGCAGGGCAACGCGCACACGCGGCTCGCTCAGAATGCGGCGCCATGCACCAACGGTTGGTCGCGTGGCTGGTGTGACCACGAGCGTTTCGGGGAGCAGCGGAAGGACACCGGCAAGGCCGATGGCGATAAAGGCGGCAACGCCCAGGAAGACGGCGTTCACATCAAAGAGGTTAGAGACGAGTGCCGCCGATGCTGGACCAAAGACTGCAGCGATACCGATGAGTGCGCCAGCCCGGCCGAGCGTTCGACCGCGCTCGCCAATAGGTGCAGCATCACCGAGGAGGGCGAAGAGCGCCGCGGCGAGCACGCCACCAGAGGCGCCATGAACCACGCGTGCGAGTAGGAAGAGCGGCAGCGAATCGGCAAGGGCGTAGATGGCGATGGCGACGGGGCTAATGATGAGGGCGGCAACGACGACGCGACGACGGCCGATGCGGTCGGCGAGGATGCCGCCGATCGGGTTGAAGGCGAGGTTGGCGAGCGAGTAGGCGGCGATGGCGATGCCGACCAAGAGTGGGGTGCCACCGAGCTCCTGAGCACGCGGGCCAATCACCGGCAACAGGGCGAAGTTGTCGATAAAGGCGAGGAAGATCGCTGCGTAGATCGCGGCACGGCTCCTTCTCGTCAGGGTTGGGGTGGTAGTCGTCATCGGTAAAGCATCCCACGCGCCGAGAGATGCCGCCTCCATGCGAAACTCTGCACCGTGAGTGCCCGACCGTATCGCCTGATTCGTAGCCCACGCGCACGACGCCTCACGTTGCGCATTGACCCTGAACATGGCCTTGAGGCGGTGGTGCCAGAGCGATACAGCGAGGCTCGCGCGCGGCGAGATGTTGAGGCGTTCATCGCCACGCGCCTCAAGTGGATTGACCGCTCCCTTGCCGAGGTGACCTCCCGCCGCACCGCGCTCGGCACCGATGGCCGTCTGGCAGTTGGCGGACTAATTCCGTATGCCGGGCGCCCCCATCACATCGTGGTCGGCGCTGGCGGGAGCATCACGGCGCTCAACGGTGAGATTCAGATCCCGGAAATCATTGCTGCCGATCCCGAAGTGGTGCGCCGCCGACTCCTGAGCTGGCTGCGCCGCCGTGCTCGAGCAATCGCCGAGCAGATGATCAGCGTCTACGCCGTGGAGATGCGGGTCACCCCCACGCGCCTACGAATCGGTGACCAGTCGACGCGCTGGGGGAGCGCATCGGGCGACGGCACCATCTCGCTCTCGTGGCGTCTCGTGCTGGCGCCGCCATCGTGCTTCGAAGCGGTGGTCGTTCATGAGCTCGCCCATCTGCGCGCCAATGGTCACGGCGCACGATTTCGGGCGGTGGTGGAGCGGCACCTTCCTGATGAGGCGGCGCGTATGCGCCAACTGCAGCGGCTCGCCCCGGCCTTGAGCGCGGTTCGCTAGCGAACCACCGGCGATGTAAAAGGGGCTGGTGGAGCTGAGGGGATTCGAACCCCTTACCTCGACAATGCGAATGTCGCGCTCTACCAATTGAGCTACAGCCCCAGCGGAGCGGCAGAATACCACGGCGACGGCTAACATCTAGGCGTGAACCCACTCCTTCTTGCCCTGATCTCCGCCGCCATGTGGGGCTTTACCGACCTCGTCACCAGCGTTGCTGGTCGGCGCATCGGCTCGCTTCGCGTGGTGGTGATCGCCGTTTCGACCTCGCTCGTTCTAGCCGGCGCGGTGGCGATCGCGCGCGGCGCGCTTACGACCAACTACGACACGACAATTGTCGGCGCCACGCTGCTCCTGGGAGTTGCCGCAGGCATTGCCTACATCGGCGTCTTCACCGCATTCCGCCTCGGGCCACTCAGCGTGGTCTCTCCGACCATCTCAGCGTACGGCGCACTCGCCGCGTTCCTTGCAGTGATCTTCCTGAACGAGCGTCTGACCCCGCCCCACATTGCTGGGGTCATCGCGGTCGGGATCGGCATCAGCCTGCTCGGACTGCAGACCACCGGCACCGGGCGCAGTCGACGCGCCACGCTGGCGAGCCCAGGTGTGGCCTTTGCGCTGGTTGGCCTCCTCTTCTTCGCGATCATCACCGTGCTGCTGACGATTCCAATCAAGGCGTACGGCTGGAGCACCGCTATCGCTCTCTCGCGCATCGGCAACCTCGTCACGGTCTGGCTGATCTTCTTCGCTCTCTACAAGTACCGCGCACGCCTGCCGAAGTGGGGGCGCCACGATCTGCTCGGCGAGGGGCAGCGCCTCGATCGGATCGGATTTGCACTTGCCACCCTTGTCGGGCTGGGCGACACCATCGCCTTCTTCATCTTTGCCGCGGCGCTCGAGCAGGGGCCAACCTGGGCGGTCTCCCTACTCAGCTCGCTCGGCCCAATCATCGTCGTGCTCGGTGGCCTCTTCGGCTATCGCGAGCGGTTGCGTCGCCCCCAGGTGCTTGGCCTCGGCGCCCTGGCCGCTGGGCTAGTGCTCGCCACCCTCCCGGCCTAGCCCCCTTGCGTAAGTAGAACGTCTGTTCTATTATGAGGCGTAGGCGAGGGCAGTATCCTCACGAGGTGTTGCCCCATCTCGGCCCTCGCCTAACTCACCCCTCTCCACACTGCGCAGCGCTCCTCTTCGCCCTCCCGCTGCTCTTGGCCGGCTGCTTCGGTTCGAGCGAGGCCACCCCCACCCCCAGCCAGGGAGCCACCACCGTGATCTCAACGGAATACGGGCGCGTCTGGGGGGCACTCCCCGCGGACTTCCCCCTGCTTGCGAGTGGCCACTCACTCGTGCGCCTCGACGTGCAGTCGAGCGGCGCGATCTGGAGCCAGATGGGGGTGAGTGAAGCGACCGCTGCAGCGATTGACGAGCTGCGTCGACTCGCATGGGATGTGCAGGAGCCGACCGGCACCGCAACCGCACGGCGCATCAACGCGACTCGAGATCAGGGGGCGTGCGTTCTCACCATTCTGGTTGAGCCGCTCGGCACGCGTACCTCGCTCGTCGTTTATCTTGGTGAGGGTTGTCCAAAGCCGTAGCGCGTTGAAGGAGGAGTGATGGCACCGAAGTTGAAGCGTCGCGAAATCGTCCTACCGATCCTGCTGGTGTTGGGACTCTTTGCGCTGACCTTTGCGCTGATCGCCGCGCAGGTTGCGGGGGCGAGCGCCTAGCGCTTTCCCTTACGTCGCTCCGCTTCCATGCGGCGACGATCGCGCTCTGTTGGCTGGTTCGGACTCATCGCGCGCAAGAAGCGCCCATACCAACCGGCGAATGCACCGGCCAAGATGCCGGCCGCAGCGACGCCGTAGATGTCGCCCAGCATTGCGCCAGGGTTTCCAATATTGGCTGTGATGCCATCAAGCAAACCCTTCACAGGGTTTCCCTCAGTGAACGCCGCCATGGCTCCAGAGGTGCCCACAATTGCTGACGCTGCGTAGGTGATGATGCCGAAGAGTCCACCGATCAGCCATGCACCGCGTCGCGTCAGCATGCCGCCAAGGAAGGCGACAACAAAGGCCGGCGGCAGCAGGATTGATTGCACTGCAAGCTGAGCAATGTTTGAGGTGAGCACTCCTGGCAGCAGAGCAATAACGGTGGTAACGACGACCAGCGCGAGCGGCAACACAAAGGCGCGGGTGCGGATCAGCGTTGGCAGGTAGGCGAGATCTGCGCGAATCGGTGCGCGACCGGCCGATGAGCGGAGTGCTACGCGGAACCCGAGCCCACCCGTGGCTTCTGGCGTTGCGGTACTCGCTGTCGTAGCGGCTGGGGCCTCCGGCGTGATGCCGAGAGCCTCTGCCTCAGCGCGCTCCCTGGCGGCCAAGCGGTTGCGGCGACGCGCCTCTGCTCGGTCGTTGGCGTGATCTGCATTACTCATGCCCACATCTTAGACGCGCGCGGTACGCAGCGCGTGCGAGGCTGCGCCACTCGCCCCCGCCCAACCCCGCGATGGAGATTCATATGGCGAGAGTCAGCCACCTTCGCGCTGGAGTGCTCGGGATCACGATCCTGGCGCTCACCCTCCTTCCACCGCCGCTCACACGCGCGGCCAGCTCAGATGCACTCTTGATCAGCAGCATTGCGACGGGCGGCAGCTCCGCCTCCGACGAGTACGTGGTGATCGAGGCAGTGGGCGCGGGTGGCACGAACATTGCCGACTACGAGTTGGTCTACACCACGGCGAGCGGGGTCACCACGCGGCGCTTGATCAGCCTTGAAGGTGCTGCACCGCTCGCCGCTGGCGCACGGCTACTGGTCGCCAATAGTCTCGGAGCCTTTGCGCTGAGCGCATTCGCGACGTGGAGTGAGGGGATCGCCGCAACCGGTGGTGCCGTGCGCCTTCGTGTGCGCGCCACTCCCACGCTGATCGCTGACGCCGTTGCGTGGGGGAGTGCGACGTCGAGCTCTGGAGGTCTCGGTACACCAGCGCCGGCGGCGTCATCAACGACGATGATCGAACGACGACGCAGTGTGGATGTGGGGCTGATCAATACGCAGAGCAACAGTGCCGACTTTGCCCTTGTGCCACTCGCGCCGCCCAGCCTCACGCCTGAGGTGCCTGTAACGCCGCCGCCAAGCCCAACGGCGAGCCCAACGCCAACCGAGGCACCAGGGGCGCTCACGCCAGCAGAGATGCGCGCCACGCCGCTTAACAGTGTGGTCACGCTGCGCGGTACGGTCTCAGCGGCACCGGGGGAGCTGGCTGAGGCGCGACTCTTCTGCGTAGAGGACGAAGCGACCGGCGTCGCGGTGTTCGTGTTCGCCCAGAGCGGGGATATCGATCTTGCGCGCGGTGACGTCGTAGCGATCACTGGAACGGTGATCCTGCGGCGGCAGGCGCTCACCCTTGCCGCCACAACCTCGGCGCAGGTTGATGGGTGGGCGGAGCCACGAGCCGCGTTCGCAGTCGAGCCACCTACCCCAGGGGCGTGGGCCTGGGAGCCGTGGGAGGCGCGCGCGATTGAGGTGCAGGGCGTCCTGAGTGGGGCACCGAAGGATCTCGCGGGGGGGTCGCGCAGTCTGACCCTGCGCCTCCCAGGGGGAGGGGAGCTCCTCGTTGGGGTGGCCGCCGGGGTTCTCGACGAGATCCCCCAAGGGCTCCTCGCCGCCAAGCGTGCCGTCACGGTGCGCGGGGTGCTGCACCAGCGGGCGGGTGTGGCTGGGGGCGGCTACCGCCTCTGGGCGCTCGCCGTGGCCGCGAGCCCCCGCTCCACTCCTATCGGGGAGCCAGCGAGCGTGACAGGGGGTCCGCCACCCCTTGAAGGGACCGCACCCGTGCCCCGACTACAGGTCGGAACCCCCTCTATTGCCACCCCAGATGGATCCCAGTCGTGGTGGGCGCCACAGGTCTCCCAGACCCTCGACGTACGTGGCGGCAGCCTCGAGTTGACGGGCCTCGATGGGGTCGGGTTGGTCGTGCTCCCGTTGTGCGAGGAGCCACAGGCTGTGCCAGGGGCGACTCGTGCAGGGGGGAGGGTTGACCGTGCGGGGCGTGCTGCGTATCCTCAATGACGGTGATCGTGCGCGGAGGCCGCTTGGCCCCCCTGCCGATCAGCGCTTGGTAACGCTACCAAGGAGGCACGTGCCCCGTTTTGGGGTCAAGGTCAAGGTAGATCGGAGCTCACGCTCCGGTTTGTGGAGGTACACACGATGGCCGAAGTTTATTGCGTGAAGTGCAAGGCAAAGCGCGAAGCTGTTGACACGAAGAAGGTCACGATGAAGAACGGCAAGCCAGCACTCGAGGGCAAGTGCCCAGTGTGCGGCACCAAGGTCTTCAGGATCGGTGGCTGATTAACAACGCGCGATCGCCGCACGGCGATTGCATAGCGGCCAAGCGGCCCTCGACTGGGAGACCAGTCGGGGGCCGCGCCGCTTCTCGCGAGTTGTGAATAACTCGCCACACCGCGCACGAAGTTATCCACAGTGAGCTCATGATGAGCACGGAGGATTAATGACCGCCCCGTCCGCTGATGCGACCGTCCTCGCCCTCGATCTCGGCGGGACGCAGATTCGTGCAGCGGTGGTGCGCGCCGACGGCTCGCGCATCGGTCGTGCTGCGAGCGCGACTCCCGTGAGCAGCGGCCCCGCCGCCATTATCGCCGCGTGCATCAGCACGCTGCAGCAGGCACGAGATGCGGCACGCATTGAAGACGCAGCCGCTACCGCGCGACTTGTTGGCATCGGTATCAGCTCGCCTGGTCCGATTGATCCGTGGCGTGGGATCGCCGTTGAGCCTCCCAACCTCGGCCCCAACTTTCCGGGCACGGATCTCGCTGGGCCGATCAGCGCGGCGCTCAACCTCCCCACACTCCTTGAGCACGACACGAAGGTAGCGATCCTCGGCGAGCGTGCGTTCGGCGCAGGGCGCGGCACCGATGATCTGCTCTACATCACGATCAGCACCGGCCTTGGTGGCGCGGTGATCAGCGGCGGTCGCCTCTACACAGGACCAGACGACACCGGGATCGAGATCGGCCATGCGCCGATCACGCTCGACGGACCACGCTGCACCTGCGGCGGCATCGGGCACCTTGAGGCGCACGCCTCGGGTGCCGCGCTTGCGCGCGCGGGAGGCGAGGCTGCCGCGAGCGGCGCGAGCCCCTGGCTCGCCGCCTGGCTCGCGGCGCATCCGAAGGGGCAGATCAGCGCCAAGGAGGTCTCCGAAGGGGCTGCCGCTGGGGATCGCGCCGCCCAAGGGCTGATCGATCACGCGCTTCTGGCGATCGGCCGGGCGGTCGCTGGGTTCGTCAATGTGTTCAATCCGAGCCGCATCATCATCGGCGGCTCGTTCGCCGAGGCGCACTGGAAGACGCTCCATTCGCGTATTCAGGGGGAGATCGGCGACAATAGCTTCAAGGTTCCAGGACGGAGAGTTTCCGTACACCCCGCCGAGCTCGGTGGGGACGTGAGCCTGGCGGGCTGCCATCCAATGGTTGTCGGACGA
>SHYI01000011.1 GCA_009692905.1 Chloroflexota bacterium | reverse complement strand
CTCGAGGCGCTCTTCCGCAGCGCAGGCCTCCAGCGCATTGAGCGCGCGACGAGTGTGGAGGGCGCGGTAGCGGTGGGAACCAGCCTGGCACACGAGATCGGCGCACCGAGCGCAGATGGAATTCGCGCCACGTTGCTGTTGAGCCCAATCGGTTCCAGTTTTGATATGTACAACAACCCCTTTGGCGCACGTGGTGAGGCGTTCCGTGCCGCGGTCCTCGCGCAGGTTGAGGCCACACAGTGAGCCGACTCGTGCGGCAGCCGGGCGTGACGCGCACCCCTGGAGCTCGCCCAGCGAGTGGTGGCGCACCGCAGCGCATCGGCTCCGCGCGCCAGCGCATTGCGAGCGCGCTGCGCATTCAACGTCCTGGCGAAGATATGGCGATCCTCTTCCCCGCAGTCGTCCTCGTTGGGATCGGGGTGCTGATGGTCTTCTCTGCGTCTGCGATGAATAGCCTGATCAAGACGAATGACGCCTACGGTGCGGGTGGCAAGCAGCTCTTCTACGCAATCATCGGCTTTGCCTTCTTGTACATCCTCTCTGCCGCCGATTACCGCCGCTGGCGCTCCTTCGCACCACTCGCCATGATCGTGTCGATTGCCCTCCTCATCGCTGTGATGATCCCTGGCGTTCCCACCGAGGCTGGGCTCCGACGGTCGCTCTCGGTTGGGCCGATCAGCATTCACGCCGCTGAGGCGGCGAAGTTCTCGCTGATCATCTTCCTGGCTGATTTTCTCGCTCGGCGAGGTCACGAGATCGGCAAGACGTTCGAGACGATTCTCTCGCCACTCTTGGCGATCGGGCTCTCTGTGATCCTCGTCCTGGTTGAGCCAGACCTGGGCACCGCGTCGATTCTCGGCCTGATCGGGTTCTCACTCCTCTTCGTTGCGGGCGTCCCTAAGCGCTGGGTGTTTGTCCCGGGCTTTAGCGTGGTGGCAGTTGCCATTGCCCTGATTTTTACGAACGGTTACCAGGCGGCGCGCCTCGGTGGGTTCAGCGACCCGTTCTCTGATCCAACCGGCTCCACCTATCAGACGCTGCAAGGCTTGATCGCGATGGCGGTCGGTGGGCCGCTCGGCTCAGGTCTCGGCTCCTCCCAGCAGCTCGGAGGGATCAGCATTCCGTATGCATGGAACGACTACATCTTTGCGGTGATCGGCGAGGAGGCTGGCCTGCTCGGCATGCTCATCGTGATCGCGGGCTTCTTGGCGATCGCCCTCCGCGGCCTGCGAACGGCACGTCGCGCCCCCGACACCTACGGCGCACTGCTGGCGACGGGCATCGTGGTCTGGATCTCCGGGCAAGCATTCATCAACATTGCGGTTGTTCTCGCCCTGCTCCCAGTGACCGGCGTGCCGCTCCCGCTGGTCTCTCAGGGCGGCTCTTCACTCATTGTTCTGATGGCAGCAATTGGGCTGCTCCTCTCGGTATCGCGTGAGACGATGGATCCAAGCCAGGCAGGAGGTAGTGATGCGCGTGCTAATCGCGGGTGGCGGAACGGGGGGGCATCTCTTCCCCGCGTTCGCCGTAGCTCGTACGGTTCGCCAGCTCCACTCCGACGCTGAGATCAGCTGGCTCGGCGGCGCACGTGGCGTGGAGTCACGCCTTGTTCCAGAGGCGGGGTACCCGTTGACGCTTTTGGCCGCCCCAAGTCTGCGACCGAGCGGCGCAGGGTTGCTCGCGACGGCGCGTGATGCCGCCAAGCTGCTCTGGTCGATCCCACAAGCGATTCGCCTGATCCGTCGCGTGCGGCCCGACGTGATCTTCTCTACGGGCGGATACATCGCCATTCCTACGTTGATCGCCGCGTGGCTCACGCGCACGCCGAGCCTGCTCTGGGAGGGGAACGTGCAGGCGGGACGATCGAACACCCTCGTTGCACCGCTCGCCTCACATCGCGCAGTTGCCTGGCGGCAGACGGCGGAGCGCGCGCCATGGAGCGGCGCGAAGACGACGGTGACCGGCACCCCTGTGCGCGAGCTCACGACTGATCGCACAACGGCACGAACGGCGCGCGGCCTCAGCGAGAGCGATCAACTCCTCTTGGTGTTCGGTGGCTCGCAGCGCGTTCGTCGATTCGAGACGGCACTCGACGGTGCGCTTGCAACGCTGCTCACAGGGTGGAGCGTCCTGCACGTGGTGATGGAGGGCCTCCCCGATGCAGAGCGTCGACGAGCGAGCCTCCCTGCGGAGCTGCGTGACCGCTACCTGCCCGTCGCATTCCTGGGTGGGGGAGAGATGGAGGGGGCACTCGTCTCCGCCGATCTGATGCTCGGACGCGCCGGTGCATCAACAATTGCCGAAGCGGCCGCCGCTGGGCTCCCCGCCATCATCGTGCCGTACCCATTTGCCGGCGGCCATCAACGCGCCAATGCAGAGGCCGCCGCAGCGGCTGGCGCTGTGACGCTGATTAACGATGAGGAACTGACCTCCGAACGCCTTCTCGCGGCGGTTGCCGACTATGCGACGCCAGCACAGCGCGCTGCAGCGGCGCGTGCCGCTACAACGTTGGCGCACCCTGACGCCGCGATGGTCATCGCGCAGAGGCTGCTGCAACTGGGCGGTCGGGAATGAGCGAGGTGCACACGCATCAGCCGTGGGCCGATGCCGAGGTTGCCGCTCGCGAACTGGAGCGCCGACTCAGCTTGAAGGTGCTGCGCAACGAGCCACTCGCCGAACACACCACGATGCGTGTCGGTGGGCCGGCCGACCTCATGGTCACCATTCGCGATCGCTTCGCCCTGCGTGGGCTGGTTCGCCTCGCCGCGTCACGCGGCTGGCCACTGCGAATCCTTGGGCGCGGCAGCAATGTGGTGGTGGGGGACGCGGGCATTCGCGGCATCGTTGCCCTCAATCGCAGCGCGGGGTACGACGTCGATCAGGCTGCGGGAACGATCTCCTTCGATTCAGGGGTCCCCATGGCGAAGGCGTCGACGATTGCCGCCGAGGCGGGGCTCACCGGGCTTGAGTTCGCCCTCGCCATCCCTGGGAACATCGGCGGTGCAATCTGGGCCAATGCAGGTGCGCACGGCGGCGAGATGGCCGCGATTACCACCTCCATCACGCTCCTCCGCGCGGATGGCTCCGAGTCGGAGATCTCTATCGCCGACGCGGCGTTCAGCTACCGCGAGTCGCGATTCAAGCGACCAGAGGGGGGCAGCGAGGTGATCCTGGGGGCGAGGGTCACCCTGACACCAGGCGAGCCAGAGCTGATCAAGTCGCATCTTGAGGAGATTCGCCGCTGGCGTCGCGAGCATCAGCCGCTCGGCATTCCGAGCGCTGGCAGCGTCTTTCGCAATCCCCCAGGCGAGCTGAGCGCTGGCGCACTCATTGAGGCTGCGGGGATGAAGGGGGTGCGCATGGGCGGTGCAGAGGTCTCCGAGATGCACGCCAACTGGATCCTCAATCGTGGGGGAGCGACCGCAGCGGAGATCCGCGCGCTCCACGACGCCTGCCGCGATGCGGTTCACGCACAGTCCGGAATCACCCTCGCCACCGAGATCGCCTTCATCGGGGAGTCCGCCGCGTGAGCGGGCACAGCGCTCTCCCACCAGTCCTCGTGCTCTTCGGCGGGAGGAGTGCGGAGTCGGATATCTCCACGATCTCTGGCACCGCCATCGCCGCCGCGCTGCTCGATGCCGGCCTAACAGTCACCCAGGCACATATCGCACGAGACGGTTCGCTTCGACCGCTGCCGGCGGGACATCGTCGCGGCGAACTCTCTGGTGGCGCATACACGGATCTCACCGCGCCAGCACTCAGTGGCACACAGCCCATGGCGCTCGATACCTATCTCCAAAGCGTTGCCGCATCGGCCCCAACAACGATCGTCATCCCTGCGCTGCATGGACCGGGCGATGAAGATGGCACGATCGCCGCAGCGGCTGCGGCGGCCGGGCTGAACTATGTCGGTGACACCCCCGCAGTTGCCGCCCTCGGCATGGACAAGCCGCGCTTCAAGGCGCTCGCGCGCGAAGGCGGAGTAGCGACGCTACCTGAGCTCGTCATCACACAAGGCGAATGGTCGTCAGACCGGGAGGGTCTCCTCCGTGCCATCGCCACATTCGCCGACACGCACACTACGACAGGTGCACTGATCGGCAAGCCTGCGGCACACGGGTCATCTATCGGCATGAAGATCGCGCACACGTCAGCCGATTGGGCAGATGCGGTTGACGAGGCGTTGCGCTTTGGCGATCGCGCGATGCTTGAGCCGTACCTTGAGCGTGCCCGCGAGCTGGAGGTTGCTGTTCTCGAGCGCACGAACGGATCGGTGCAGGCATTCGGTCCTGGCGAGGTGTTTCCCGGCCGTGAGTTTTACGATTACGATGCCAAGTACGCGCCGGGCGTCTCGCGCACCACGACGTCAAGCGACTTACCACTCGCCCTGGCAGATGAGATGCGCGCCGCCGCCGTTGCGCTCTTCACCGCCGCCCAGAGTCGTGGCCTCGCGCGCATGGACTTCTTGATGGCGCGGAGTGGCGAACGCGCCGGCCACTGGTACCTCTCAGAGGTGAATACCTTCCCTGGCTTCACGCCGATCTCGCTCTTCCCTGCACTGGTGATGGCGGGTGGCTCGAGCTTTACGGAGCTGTGCGTTGAGCTTGTCGCTGCAGCGGCGGCGCGTCCTGCGTCGCGTAGCGCGCAATGAGCGATCGCAGATCATCGACAGGGGATCGCGGGCAGCATCGCGGTGCAGGCGCACGACCATTCGCCCCGGGTGAGGCGCCGCCCGGCGTACGCCCTGGGCTTGGCGGAAGCCGTCGACGCGCTGGCGTGACGCCAGTCGGTGGCTCCGCGAAACGGCACCCGAACGAAGATCCTGGCGCGACGTCGGGGCGAGGCCCACGCCTCACCCCAGGGGCAGCGGCTCGGCTGCGTCCGATTGCCCTCGGCGCAATCTTGGTGGCGGCCTTCCTCCTACCTCCGGTGGCTGCGCGCGCCAGCCTCACGACGGTCGGCAACATCTCAGTCGTCGGTGCCCTGCTCCTTGATCCCGATGCGGTGATCGCGGCTGCAAACATTCCGATCGGCAGCAGCCTGCTCGGCGTGAACCTCCGCGCCGCAGAGGAGGCGGTGGCAGCGCTGCCGCTCGTCGCCTCTGTGCGGGTCAGCGCTGGGCTTCCTGATGGGATTCAGATTCGAGTGCGCGAGAAGTCGCTCCTGCTGCGCTGGCAGATCGGCGATCTGGCCTACGCCGTCACCGAGAGCGGCGAACTCCTTGGCGACATTGACACGCTCGATCTGGCGCCGACGGCGGCAGCGGCACTTGCAGCGGCCCCCCTCCTTTACGACGATCGCGGGCCAAGCCCACTCCTGACGGTTCGGCAACTCACGGCAACCGAGCTCGATGTGGCCACGCGCCTCGCCTCCCTGACGCCAGAGGACCTCGGCACCGGCGCCACCACCCTGACCCTCCGCCTCCTCAGCGATTTCGGCTTCGTGGTGGAGGCCACCGGGCCATCGATCGAGTGGCATGCAGTCTTCGGCATCTACTCCGCCACCATCCGCCCAACCAGCATGATCCCGGGCCAGGTTCGGCTGCTGCGCAGCCTGCTCGCCGGACGGGAGACGCGGATCGGTTGGGTCATCCTCGCCGACGACCAGGCTGGCACCTACACGGCGAAGGGTGTGCGACCGCCACCACCATCCGTGGGTCCAAGTCCTAGCCCTAGCACTAGCCCGGCCCCCTCTGATCCATCGCCAAGCCCCGCAGCCCCCACGGTGAGCCCGTGATGGTGCAGATAGGGCGTGGCGTTCGGGTGAGCAGGGGTATGATGCGCAAGATGAGCGCACAGAGTGGAGGGGGCAACTAAATGGCAGAAGAGCGCTACACAACGATCGCCGCGATTGATATCGGCACCTCGAAGGTTTCGTGCGCAATTGCACATATTGGTGGCGAGAATGGCTCCATCAGCGTCATTGGCAAGGGGACCTACCCGAACCAAGGGATGCGCAAGGGTGTTGTCACCGACATCGAGAAGACGGGCGCCGCAATCCGCGCCGCCGTTGATGCCGCTGAGCGCCTCTCCGGTTATCACATTGAGCACGCCACCATCACCATCTCCGGGAACCACGTGCTGGGAGTGAACACGAGCGGCCAGGTAGCCGTCGCCAATCCCGATCGTGAGATTCGAGATGACGATGTGGATCGCGTCCTTGAGGTCTGCCGTGCGATTGAGGTGCCAAACTCGCGCATGTTGCTCAATGTGCTTCCCTCGTCGTACATCGTCGATGGCCAGGAGGGGATCCAGCAGCCACGCGGCATGATCGCCTATCGACTCGAGGCTCGCGCGCACCTCATCACCGCCGGCAGCACCGCCGTGCAGAATCTTGAGAAGTGCGTGCAGGCTGCTGGCATCGCGGTCGACGATTACGTTCCAGCGTCGCTCGCCGCCGCCGAGCTGACGCTCACTGAGACCGAGCGTGAACTCGGAACAGTCCTGGTTGATGTCGGGGCAGAGACCTGCGATATCGCGATCTTCCACCAGAATGCGGTCGTCTATACGGCGGTCCTGCCAATCGGCGGCGCCTTCATTACTCGTGACGTGGCGATCGGGCTCAAGACGAGCCTCCTTGCCGCCGAAGAGCTGAAGATGACCTACGGCACCTGCGACCCGCGCACCGCCAGTGACGCGGAGCAGTACAACGTTCCCGACGAGCCAGCCGGCCGACGCATTGGCCGACTCGAGCTCGCTCGCATCATCGAGCCACGTATGGGCGAGATCTTTGAACTGATCGCTGGTGTGATCGCCAAGGCGGGTCCAGAGGTGACTAGCGCAGGCGTTGTCTTGACCGGCGGCGGGGCGCTGCTTCAAGGCGTTGAGGCGCTTGGACGTGAGATCCTGAAGGCGCCGGTTCGCGTTGCATCGCCAACTGGGCCAATTTTGGGGATCCTTGACGAGTTCCGCGGTCCCGGCCAGGCGGCCGTGCTCGGCCTCTTCTCGTGGGTCGCTCGCGGCCTGGATGAGGCGGGGATCGCCGAGGAGCCAGAAGCAGGATTCGTCGGGCGCCTGTTCGGTGGGGCGCGCAACCTCCTCGGTCGCATTCGGGGGTAACCCAACCCGCCGCGAACTGCGGGCGGGGCGCTGCTACACTTCGCGGGATCGACGGGAGGGCGTCGTCTAAACGGGGCTAGCCCCGGGCGGCGCAGAGTCGAGGCAACAGGTCCGGAGGGCATGGAGTCGATGGCAGCGCAAACTGAGAATTTCGCGCTCATTCGCGTCGTCGGTGTCGGCGGCGCAGGGTCCAACGCCGTCAACCGCATGATTCGCGCCGAGCTGCTCGGCGTGGAATTCATCGCCGTGAATACCGATGCCCAGGCGTTGGTGAAGTCCCACGCCCCAACCCGCATCCGCATTGGTGACGGGATCTCTCGCGGCCTCGGCGCCGGCGGTGACTCTGCCGTGGGTGAGCGCGCCGCCCAGGAAGATATCGAAAATCTGCGCGCCGCCCTTGAGGGCTCCGACCTCGTCTTTGTGACCGCTGGCATGGGTGGCGGCACCGGCTCGGGCGCGGCCCCTGTCGTTGCGAAGATCGCCAAGGAGATGGGCGCCCTCACCATCGGCATCGTCACCAAGCCGTTCGTCTTTGAGGGGAAGCGACGCGCGGCGGTAGCTGAGGCTGCTGCCAACGAGCTGCGCAAGCATGTCGACACCCTCATCGTTATTCCAAATGAGCGACTCCTGAGTGTCGTGAGCCGACAGACTTCGATGGAGGATTCGTTCCGCATCGCCGATGACGTACTCCGCCAGGCGGTCAAGGGCGTCAGCGATGTCATCACGGTGCCTGGCATCATCAACCTCGACTTCGCTGACGTGCGCTCAATCATGCGCGATGCTGGCTCCGCCCTGATGGGGATCGGTCGCGCCAGTGGCGAGAACCGTGCAACCTCCGCAGCCGAGATCGCGATTGCCTCACCACTCCTCGAGGTCGATATCCAGGGCGCTACAGGCGTGCTGATCAACGTCGCCGCTTCGGCCACCGTGACGTTGCACGAAGTCAACGAGGCGATCAACCACATCACCGCGCGCGCAGACGACGAGGCGAATATCATCTTCGGCACCTCGCTCGACGAGTCGCTCGGCGATGAGATTCAGATCACCGTGATTGCCACCGGCTTCTCAGCGGATCGACAGGGTTCGACCTCCAGCCCACGCGCCCCATACCGAGCGACCGATAGTGGCGCATGGAGCCTGCGTGACGATGGCGTCGCCGTGCAGGAGGCTCCGACGGGGAGCCTCACCTACACCCCCACACCTGAGTTGACCCCAGTTGGCCGTGACGAGGCCGACCAGGCACCTCTGCCAGTCGCTCCGCAGCCAGAAGAGGTCGACTTAAGCGATCTCGATATCCCAGCCTTCCTGCGTCCGCGCAACCGCATCTCCTAGTTGCTGGGGGTAACCCCAGGCGATGCTGAGCGGCGCCGATCTCACCACCCGCTATCGCGAGCTATTAGTGCGCGTGCGCGCCGCCGGCCCCGCCGAACTCATGGTGGTCACGAAGGGTGTGGCCGCTGAGCAGATCGCGGTTGTCGTAGACGCTGGATGCACCCTCTTCGGTGAGAACCGCGTGCAAGAGCTCGAAGCGAAGCGAGCCGCCGTGGCCGCTCTGCGACCCACGGCGAACCTCACGTGGGCCCTGATCGGCCCGCTGCAGTCCAACAAGGCGCGACGCGCGCTAGAGGTTGCGGACCGCATCGCCACGGTGGGGAGCGTTGACCTGTTAGGTCGCATCGCCGCACTCGCCACCGAGCGAGCCAAACCGATTGAGATCGCACTTCAGGTGAACGTAGACGAAGATCCGGCCAAGTCGGGCTTCACGCCCGAGGGCCTGCGCGCGGCGCTCCCCGCCATCGCCGCAATCGTTAAAGGCGCCCCAATCACCTTGGCCGGGCTCTTCACGGTGGGGAGGCTCACCGACGGTGGGGAAGCGGCACGCCCAACCTTCGCCCAGTTCCGAACACTTGCAGCAGAAGTCGACGCTGATGCGAAGGCCCTCGGCCTTGGTCTCGGGCCGCTGCGCTCCGCGGGGATGAGCGGCGACTTCGAGGTGGCGATCAGTGAGGGCTCCACCGAGGTGCGGGTGGGGAGCGCGCTCTTTGGGCCGCGCGGGTAGGCTATAGACATGAGTACGTCAGAGATCATTGGCCTTATCTTTCAGACCCTTTGGTGGGTGATTCTGGGGCGCGTGCTCCTCTCTTGGTTTGATCCCTCCGGGAACTATCGGATCTCGCGCATCATCTACGACATGAGCGAGCCGATCCTCGCGCCAGCCCGGCGCATCCTGCCAACGTTCGGTGGCGTGGACTGGTCGCCGCTCGTCACGATGATCGTGCTGAACCTGCTCGAGAACTTCATCCTCAGGGGATTAGCGGGCTGAACCTAGTAGAATCTGCGCCCGAGGGCGATTAGCTCAGTTGGTTAGAGCGCACGGTTCACATCCGTGAGGTCACTGGTTCGAGTCCAGTATCGCCCACCACCTAGGTTGTATAGTCCGCGCGTGAGCCCACTAATGCCGAATCCAATGCCACTCTCAACACCGTATCCGGACTCGCCGCGTCGCGCGCCGCTCGGCACTCGTTCCAAACCTCTTCCCCTCATCATCGATTGCGACCCAGGGCACGATGATGCAATGGCCATCGCGATCGCTATCGCGCGACCTGAACTGAATCTGCTTGGCGTCACGGTCGTTGCGGGGAACTCAACGCTGCCGAACACCTTCCTGAATACTCGGCGGGTACTCGCGTTGTTGGGCGCCCACGATATGCCTGTGGCGGCCGGTGCTGCCGTGCCGCTGGTGCGACCACTCTTTACCGCGGCGTACGTTCACGGGGAGTCGGGCCTTGAGGGGGCAGACCTTCCAGAACCTGCAGGCCGCGTGCACGAAGCTGGCGCAGTCGACCTGATCGCAACGCTCCTTGCCGCCTCACCAGAGCCGGTCGTCCTAGCGCCGCTCGGGCCACTTACGAATATCGCGCTATTCATCCAGGCGCACCCCGAGTTGATCTCGAAGGTTTCGCACATCTCGTGGATGGGTGGGGCGGTCGGCGAAGGAAACGTTACGAGCGCGGCAGAGTTCAACGTCTACGTTGATCCAGATGCTGCCGCTGTCGTATTCGCAAGCGGGATCCCGATCACCATGGTCGGCCTTGATGCGACGCATCTTGCCAAGATGGGGGCCGCTGAGCGGGCACGCCTTGAGGCGACTGGCAACCGAGCAGGACGCATCTTCTCTGATCTGCTTGGCTTTTTTGAGGTGTTTTATCAAGAGCGTTATGGATGGGATTACTGCGCGATCCACGATGCGGTCGCAGTGGCGCACCTGGTGGACCCTGAACTCGTTGCCGTAGTGCACGCCGCCGTAGATATTGAGCTCGCTGATCTGCAGCGTGGCAGGACAGTGGTCGACTGGTTCCCTGATCGACTACGTGATCGCGGACGTGCCGCCTCAGTCGATGTTGCCGTAGGGGTTGACTCTGCTCGCTTTGCCGACCTGCTCGTGGATGTGATCGGACAATTTGAGTAGCAGCTAGCTGTTCTTCGCCATCCTTCGCAGCACCGCTGGCATGATCCCGCCATTGCGGTAGGTGTTCACCTCATTCGGACCATCGAGGCGCACGAGGGCTGAGAACTCTTGTGCAGGGCCGGTTGGTGCGTCGTTGCTGTCGACGGGCTGTGAGGTGATGCGAATCTCTGAGCGTGCGGTGCAGCTACCGATGTTTGCGATATTGAAGCGCTCGGTGCCGGTGAGGCCCAGTGTCTCGGCGCTCTCGCCTGGCAGGAACTGCAGTGGCAGAACCCCCATGCCGATGAGGTTGGAGCGGTGGATGCGCTCGTAGGACTGTGCGATCACGGCGCGCACGCCGAGCATGCGCGTCCCCTTGGCGGCCCAGTCGCGCGAGGAGCCTGAGCCGTACTCCTTACCAGCGAGGATGATCAGGTCGCTCCCTTCGCCCTGATACCGCTCAGCGGCATCGGCGACGGCGAGGATCTCGCCCGATGGGTGGTGGCGGGTGATTGGGCCCTCCTTGCCGCCGGCGAGTGCGTTACGAAGGCGAATGTTGGCGAAGGTGCCGCGCATCATCACCTCGTCGTGGCCGCGTCGTGCGCCGTAGGAGTTGAAGTCGCCAGCTGCGACACCGTGCTCAATGAGCCAGCGACCGGCGGGGGAGTCGATGCGAATCGAGCCGGCGGGGGAGATGTGGTCGGTCGTCACGGAGTCACTCAGCATCAAGAGGGCGCGCGCGCCAGCGATGTCGGCAATCGGCTGCGGCTCGGGGGTGATCCCCTCCGTGAATGCTGGTCGCGAGACATACGTTGAGCTTGGGTCCCATGCGTACGTTTCGCCTGTTGGGCTCGCGAGGTTCTGCCAGCGTGCGTCGCCGGCGAAGAGATCCTTGTAGCTGCTGCGGTAGAGCGAGGCGTCGGCCGCGGCGGCAACTGCGGTGCCGATCTCGTCGTCGCTTGGCCAGAGGTCACGCAAGAAGACGGGGGTGCCGCTCTTGTCGTTGCCGATCGGCTCCTGCGTGAGGTCGAGCGTCACGCGCCCAGCGAGTGCAAGCGCCACAACCAGTGGAGGAGAGGCGAGGTAGGCGGCACGTACCGACGGATGGATGCGCCCCTCAAAGTTGCGGTTCCCGGAGAGGACGGCGGCAACGGCGAGGTCACCTGACTCAATGGCGGTAGAGACTCCTGCGTCGAGTGGGCCAGAGTTGCCGATGCAGGTGGTGCAGCCGTAGCCAGCCACGTTGAAGCCGAGTGTCTCAAGCGGTGCAAGGAGCCCCGCGCGTTCGAGATAGGCGGTCACCACCTTGGAGCCTGGTGCCAGGCTCGTCTTCACCCACGCTGGCACCTGCATGCCGCGCGCGACGGCACGCTGGGCGAGCAGACCGGCGGCGATCATTACCGATGGGTTTGAGGTGTTGGTGCACGAGGTGATCGCGGCAATCGCCACCGCGCCATCGTGCAGCTCGTAGTGGCCACCCTCCGCCGCTGCGGTGGCGTGATGTGCGCCTGCACCGGCGCGATCTGGGTAGGCGGTGGCGAAGCTCGCGCCGAGGTTCGGCAGATCCACGCGGTCTTGCGGACGTCGTGGTCCAGCGAACGACGGGACCACCTCACCAAGTTCAATGTGCACGATGGCGTCGTAGAGCGGCTCGGCGCCAGCGGTGCGCCACAGGCCCTGTGCCTTTGCGTAGGTTTCTACGAGTGTGATGCTCTCGCCGCTGCGCCCCGTCGTTCGCAGATAGTCGAGGGTGATCTCATCAATTGGGAAGAGTGTTGTCGTTGCGCCAAACTCGGGCGACATGTTGGCAATCGTCGCCCGGTCGGCGAGGGAGATTGTTGCCAGCCCATCGCCGAATGCCTCAACGTACGCACCAACGACGCCGTGCGCGCGGAGTCGCTCGGTGACGGTAAGGACGAGATCTGTCGCCGTGGTTCCTGCGGGGAGCCGCCCGGTGAGTCGCAGTCCCACGATGGTGGGGATGGGCGAGAAGAGTGGTTCGCCGAGAAGGACCGCCTCGGCCTCGATGCCACCGACGCCGAAGCCGAGCACGCCGAGGCCCGAGATCATGGTGGTGTGCGAGTCGGTGCCCACGCAGCTGTCAGGGAAGGCGAGTGGCGCACCGTCAACCTCTTCGACGCGCACAACGGTGGCGAGGTTCTCAAGGTTGACCTGGTGCACGATGCCGGCTCCGGGCGGCACGACGCGGAACTTATCGAAGGCGCCCTGCGCCCAGCGCAACAGCTGGTAGCGCTCGGTGTTCCGCTCGTACTCCTTGGCAACGTTCTGTTCGAGTGCCTCGCGTGTTGCCCAGCGATCAACCTGCACCGAGTGGTCGATCACTAGGTCGGCGGGAACCTGCGGATTGATGCGATGCGGATCAATGCCCAGCTCAGCCGCTGCGTTGCGGAGAGCTGCAAGGTCAACGACGGCGGGCACACCGGTGAAGTCCTGCAGCACCACCCGCGCGGGGGAGAAGGGAACCTCGCGCTCATCGCCCGTCGCCGATGCGGCGGCACCCGGCCGCCATGCCAGGTAGGCGTGTAGGTCCTCTGGTTGCACAAAGCCGTCGCCAGAGCGCCGGGCGGCACCTTCGATCAGGATCTTCAGCACCAGCGGGAGTTGCCCCCAGGGGGTTGCAGGCTGCGGGAGGAGCTCAAGGGCGATGCGGTCAGGGAGACCTGCGCCGAGCGAGCGTCGTGCCGAAAAGTGGTCTCCCACGGCCCCTCCCCTCTGTTGTGCGCGGCCGCTGCTGCGTCGCCACGCGTGCCCCTAGGGTAGCGCCCCGCGCCTGAGCAGCGCGCCGCCGCTGCGGGGGCTACCATCGGCTCAATTGCGGGTACGGCCCCGGCCGCCCGTCCATCGGTAAGGTGAGGGAGCAGCGCATGGGAGCAACACGCCGCAGCGCAATGTCGGCTGGGGGCCTCGTCATTCGAGGTGTCGGTGGCCGACCAGAGATCGTGATTGGACGCCGTCGTCGAGAGCGCGACGGCTTCATCTGGTCACTTCCGAAGGGGACCCCTGAAGAGGGTGAGACTCGAGAGGAGACGGCGCTTCGCGAGGTGCGCGAAGAGACGGGCCTTGAGGTGCAGATCCTCTCGTATTTTGATGCCATTCACTACTCGTTTACGCGCGGCGGGGAGCGCATCGACAAAACGGTGCACTACTACCTGATGGAAGCGATCGGCGGTTCGTTCGATCAGTGGGATAAAGAGTTCGACGAGGTGCGCTGGGTGCCGATGGATGAGGCGATTGCCCTCCTGGACTTCCAGACAGAGTGCGGCCTCGTTGAGCGCGCCTACGCGGCCCTCGCTGCATAGGCGATTCGTGCGGGCGGGTCGCTCCGCCACAAAAGTGCACGGCAAACCCTTATCCTGTGGGGAGATCGGCACCCGCCGATCCACGAGAGAGCGAGAGGGGAGATGCCGATGCATCGGAGCCTAAAGTTCCTTGCGGCAGCTCTCTTAACGGCAACCCTGCTCGCTGGCTGCACGGTCATCTCCGGTCGCACCCTGCAGGTTGGAATCGTCGGTGAGCCCGCCGGCCTAGAGCTCGCCTATACCGACGATGCCTCTGCCCTCGTTGGCTCCATGGTCCACGCTGGTCTCTACCGCGCCGATGCCGCCTTCGCGCCAACCCCGGTGCTCGCCGATGGCGACGCCTCGAGTGCGGCAGGCGGCACGAAATGGCGCGTCACACTGCGCTCGGGGCTCACCTTCCACGATGGGTCGCCACTCACCACCGACGATGTGATCTTTACCTATGAACTTGCAGCCTCAACGCGCTGTCCGCTTGTGAGCGACATTTGTGCCGTGGTCGGGAACCACCTGGCCTCTGTGGAGGCGGAGGCAGACGGTGCGCTCACCTTTACCTTGACTTCGCCATGGGCACCCTGGCAGACACGCGGACTAACCATCCCAATCCTCCCCAAGGGCACGCTCACCGCATCACTGGCTCGACTCCAAGCCAAGGTTCAAGCGGCAGATCGCAATGCGGTCTCCCTGACCCGCGAGAACATTGCCGCCGATATTGACGGCGGTGGATGCGCCGCCTCGGGGGGGACAAACTGCACCTATGCATCGCGCGTCACCGAGCTGGAGCGCACCCTTGCCGACGCTGGCCTCGATCTGCCAGACCCACGCGGCTATCCGCAACTCAGCAGCGCTGGCGAGCCGACGGGGAGCCGCGACGACGAACAGTACGCACGTGCGCTCTACGTGCGGCTGGCTGCGCTGGAGGGACTCCTCCTCGCACCAACTGAAGGGCAACTCGGCGCAGCGTTCCTACTTCTCGACGTACAGAGCGCGCCCATTGGCGCTGGGCCATACGAATTCGTCGAGCGCGTGCCTGGCACCTTCGTACAGCTCGCCGCCTTCAAGGGATTCGCCCTTGGCGAGCCGCCGATGTCGGCGATGACCCTGACGGTCTTTGCATCGCCCGCCGGTGTGCTGAAGGCCTTTCAAGGGGGTGCGATTGATTGGGCCCCTGACCTTCGAGCCGCAGATGTTGCTGGCCTGACCGTGAGCGACGACGCCACGCTGCTCCACACCGCGTCGCTTCGCGGCTACAACTACCTTGCGTTCAATACACGCGAAGGGCGCCTCTTCGCCAGCAGCGTTACCCGCCGCGCCCTCGCCTCGTGCGTCGACCTGCCAGCAATCATCACTGGCGCAACAGATGAGACCGGGATCAAGATCTCCAGCACCGTGGCACCAACCTCGTGGGCGGCTGAAAATCCCGCCGCAGCAGAGGCCACGCGCGATGTCGCTGGTGCACGCGCCGCGCTCATTGCCGACGGATGGGTCGCAGGTGAGGATGGCGTCTTCGCTCGCGCCGGTACGCGACTTGAGGCTGACATCATCGTTCGGGAGGGCCAGGTTGCGCGAACCCGTGCGGCCCAGCTGATCGTTGACCAGGTTGCTGAGTGCGGCATCTCGCTCGCCGTCGCTGAACTTCCGTTTGCCACGGACATCGCGCCACGGCTGCGCTACCCAAACGACTTTGATCTCTATCTCGGCGCGTGGCAGTGGGGCCTTGATCCCGATGATTCGGATATCTTCGCCTCCAGCGCCTGCCCAACCGAAGAGGCACCGGCTGGGAAGAACTTCGTCTGCTGGTCGAGCTCGGGCGTCGATCAGCTCCTGGCCCAAGGCGTATCAGCTGGGAGCATTAGCTCGCGCGTCGGTATCTACGCCACCATTCAATCGCTCCGACGGAGCGAGCGGCCGTATCTTCTCCTTTGGGGGGATCCCTCCTACGCACTGCTTCGGAACCGCTTTACCTGGGCGACGAAAACAGCAGATGTGCAAAGCCCGTTATACGCGTGGTCGATCCACACGTGGGACTTGCAAAAGTAGGGGCTGATGCGACGCAGAGTGCTCGCCCTCGCGCAAATCGCCCCGGCACTTGGCGACCTCGCGCAGAACTTCGCCCTGCATCAAGCGAAGATCGCTGAGGCTCGTGCCGCAGGCGCCGATCTTGTGATCTTCCCCGAGCTCGGCCTCACCGGATATCAACTGCAAGACCTCGCGCCAGAGGTTGCGATGCGACGCAGCGATCCACGCCTCCAAGCGTTGGCAAAGTTCACGAGCGGCGGCCCCTCTGCAGTTGTCTCATTTGTTGAGTCGACCGATGACCATCGACTCTTCGCCGCCGCCGC
>SHYI01000010.1 GCA_009692905.1 Chloroflexota bacterium | reverse complement strand
TGCGTCGCGACATCATCCTCACCGCCACCGCCGACGAAGAGACGGGTGGCCTTGAGGGGATCGCCCTCGTCCTCCAAGACCGCAAGCACTGGCTTGACGCCGCGGTCGGACTCACCGAGGCGGGCGGCATGACGATCACCGCCGCTGGTCGTCGCATCTACCCACTGCAGGTTGCCGAGAAGGGCTTCGCCCGCTTCACCATTACCGTCAGCGGCCGCTGGGGTCACGCCTCAATGCCCGACAGCGACAACGCCCTCTTGCGTGCCGCTCAGGTAGTGGAGCGCGTCTCGGTGCCAGGCCCAGTTCAGATCGTGCCCGAGAACGAGGCGCTTCTTGCTGCACTTCGAGCCGCCCTCCCGGCTGGGGCGATGGGTCGCCTCGAGCGCCTCCTCAGCGAGAAGACCTTTGACGACGCCAAGGAGCTCAACAGCGAGGCGGCTGCAGCAGGCTGCGCCCCTGAACTCCTTCGCGCACTGCGCGCCGTGTTGCGCGACACGTTCGCGCCAACGATCCTGACATCAGGCATTCGCTCCAACGTGTTGCCAGGATTGGCAACCCTCACCGTTGATAGCCGCATCCTGCCGGGGACAACGCGCGAGGCCGCTGAGCGCAACATGCTCGACCGCATCGGTGCTGACCTTGCACCGTTCGTGAAGCTTGACCTAATTGAATATGGTGGCGCGGTAAGCAACCCGATGGATCACGAAATCCTTGGCATTGCGAGCGCCGCAATTCGCACACGCGACAGTGAGGCGATCATGATGCCGGCCGTCGCGCCGTATGCGACGGATGCGAAGATCACCGTGCCAGCCGGGATTCCAACCTACGGATTCTCACCGTATCTGCTGGATCCGAAGGAGCGCTTCATGGAGCGATTCCACGGGATCGACGAGCGCGTCTCGCAAGAAGCCCTCGCCTGGGGCGTTGAGGTGCTCTACGACGTCGCTATGGGGTACGCGGGGGAGTAACGGGCGCGCGCGTTGCCAGTGCGGCAACCGCAGCAGCAACCAGACCGCGCTCCGCCTTCGGTAGTCGTCGCACCACATCCACAAACTGTTCCGCGCGACCGCGATCAATCGAAGTGAGGAGCGCTTCTCCACTTGGAGCAAGCTGCGATCGACGCACGCGGGCATCACTCGTTGGCGCGGCGCGCAGATAGCGACGCTCGTGCAAGAAGCTCACCAGACGACTCGTCGCCGAATGTGAGCGGCCGAGGTCTTGGGCGATCTCCCCCACCGATCGCGGCTTGCCGTCGGCAAGGAGGTAGAGCGCAGCGACCTGCGCCAGAGAGAGCTCGGTCGGTGCCAACTGCTGCGCCGTCGAAAGCACGAGCTCGCGCCAGAGGCGGCGGATAGAGACGATGCGCCCGCCGATCTCACCGAGGCTCTGCCGGCGTCGCGACACCTCATCGAGCGGGCTCTCCCCCATCTCGCCACGGGCGACGCGGACCGCGGCCGGGAGGCGGCTGCGCAGCCCCTCGGCGGCCTTCGTAATCTCAGCAATTCGGTTACGGCGAGGTGTATGCATATGCGCATATATTAGCCCAGCGGGTCCAACAGGGCGGCTACGATTCCCCGCATGTCACCGAACACCTCGTGGATCTTCCCTGGACAGGGCTCGCAGAGCGTCGGCATGGGTGCCGCCGCCCTCGCAGCCTCCCCTGCCGCACGCGCCGTACTTGCCGAGGCTGAAGCCGCTCTCGGCCAGCCGCTCGGCCAGTTGATGGCGACCGGCCCCGTTGAGGCCCTCGAGCGCGCCGAGGTTGCACAGCCCGCGATCCTCACTATCTCCATCGCCATGCTTGCCGCCGCGCGCGAACGCGCCGCATCCGCAGGCACCCCACTCGACGAACCGATCCTGATCGCCGGACACTCGGCCGGCCAGTATGCCGCCGCGGTCGCCGCGGGCGCACTCTCCGTTGCCGATGGCGTTCGACTCGCCCGCCGACGTGGCGAGCTGATGCAGGCATCGGGCGGCGGACGACCTGGTGCCATGGCCGCGATCCTTGGGCTGCCTGAGAGCGCCGAGGCTGACGTGATTGCCGCTAGCGCGAAACTCGGCATCTTGGTCTTCGCCAATCGCAACTCGCCGGGGCAGATCGTGCTCTCGGGTGAGGTCGCCGCCATTGAAGCGGCTGTTGCCGCCGCAAGTGCTGCGGGCGCAAAGCGCGCCGTGCGACTGCAGGTGAGCATCGCCAGTCACTCACCACTGATGGAAGAGGCCGCCGCAGGCATGCGCGAGGCGCTCGCCGCCGTCACCATCGCTGATCCGAAGACACCGATGCTCGCCAACGCCACCGCCGCACGCATCACCACCGCCGTGCAGCTACGCGACGAACTCTCGAGCCACCTCACCGGTGGTGTCGACTGGATTGCCGCGGTGAACGCCATGGCCGCCGCCGGCACGAAGCGCTACATCGAGGTCGGCTCGGGTCGCGTGCTCGCCGGACTTGTGAAGCGAATCCCGTCGGCCGATGGCGCCGAGATCCTCTCCATTGAAGAAGTAAGCCCAGCAGCCTGAGTAGTTAAGGAGTAGCAGCATGCGTGAACCAGATCACACCCGACGCGTCGTCATCACCGGACTCGGCATCGTCTCGCCGATCGGCAACACCGTTGGCGACGTGTGGACGTCACTCACCGAAGGGCGCAGCGGCATCGCGCAGATCACCCACTGGGATCCAACCCCCTACGCCCCCTACGTGGTCGCGGGCGAGGTGAAGAACTTTGACGTCACCCAGTTCCTCGACGCAAAGCAGATTAGACGCACCGGCCCCGAGATCCATTGGGGCGTTGCCGCGGCGAAGGCGGCGCTGCGCGACTCAGGGCTCGAGATCACCGACGCGAATCGCGAAGAGGTTGGCGTGGTCTTCGGCTCGGGCGCTGGCGGGCAGGGGCTCTTCATTGAGAACCAGATGAGCTGGAAGGAGAAGGGGCCGCGCGCCGTTGCCCCGACCTTCATCGCCCACGGCCTTGTCGACAGCACCTCGGGAATGATCGCCATTGAGTCGGGCGCCGTGGGGCACAACCTGGCGGTCGTCTCCGCCTGCGCCACCGGCACGCACGCTCTGGGTGAGGCGGCCGAGGCGATCAAGCGCGGCGACGTGACCGCCGTGATCGCCGGCTCCACCGAGAACCCACTCCTTGAGGTGGCACACATCGGCTTCATGAACATGCGTGGCCTCGCCGGCCCCCGCGACGGCGAAGGGCCAGCCTCGGCCTGCCGACCGTACGACGTGGATCGCGCCGGCTTCGTCTTGGGCGAAGGCGCTGGGGCCTTCATCGTTGAGGACCTCACCTCGGCCACGGCGCGTGGCGCCACCATCTACGCCGAGGTCGTTGGCTACGGCAGCTCTGCCGATGCACACGACATGATCCAGCCGATCGAGGGTGGCGCCGGCTCAGCGCGCTCCATCAAGTGGGCGCTACAGCGCGGCAAGATCGACCCGACCGAGATTGATCTGATTAATCCGCACGGCACCAGCACGCCGGTGGGCGATGAGCGTGAGGCGCTCGCCTTCCACGCCTCCTTCGGGCCACGTGCCGCAGAGATTCCCATCTCAGCAACGAAGTCGCTGACCGGCCACCTCATGGGTGCCGCGGGCGCCGTTGAGGCGGTCTTCACGACCCTCTCCCTGCACCACCAGGTGATCCCAGGAACGCTCAACACCAAGAACGTGGACCCCGCCTGCAACCTGAACGTCAACCTCGAAACACGCTCGGCCGAGATTCGCGCCGCGGTGACCAACAACGTTGGGCTCGGTGGGCATAATGGCGCCATCGTGTTGCGACGCTGGACCGGAAAGTAGGAGGAGCCATGAGCACCACCCCAGTACGAACTGATGCCCAGCGCGCGGTCATCACCGGCTATGGCGCGATCACGCCAATCGGCAATAGCGCCGGCGAGTACTGGGAGAGCCTGATCGCAGGACGCTCAGGTGCCGGCCCGATCACCCACTTCGATGCCTCACCAAACGACGTGCGCATCGCCGCTGAGGTGAAGGGCTTCGATCCGCTTCTGACCATGGATATGAAGATGGCGCGCCGCATGAGCCGCTTCGTGCAGTTCGCGATCGCCGCCGCCACCGAAGCCATCGAACATGCCGGGCTCGCCGACATCGCCAGCTGGGAGCCTGAGCGCCGCGACCGCGTCGCCACGGTGATCAACACCGGCGGTGGTGGCATTGAGCAGGTCACCATGGGGAGCGACGCCTATCGCGAAAAGGGTGGCCGCTTCGTGAGCGCCTTCGCCATTCCTGCCCTCAGCCCAAGCATGGGCGCCTGCATGGTCAGCATGAAGTACGGCCTCACCGGCGCCGCAATCACCCAGGCCGCCGCTTGCGCCACGGGTGTGCTCGCCTTTCAAGATGCGCTCCGCCTGATCCGCAGCGGCGAGGCCGACGTGGTCGTTGCCGGCGGCGTCGAGGCACCACTCCTGCCGATGGCCTTTGCCGCCCTCAGCAACATGGGCGCCCTCAGCAAGCGCAACGACGACCCAACGCACGCCAGCCGACCGTTCGACAAGAACCGTGACGGCTTCGTCTTCGGCGAAGGTGGCGCAGTCTTCGTGGTCGAGTCACTCGCCCATGCCAAGGCACGAGGCGCAACCATTCGCGCCGAGCTGCTCGGCGCTGGTGCAACCGCCGACGCCTTCCACATCAGCGCCCCCGAGCCAACCGGCCGCGGCGCGGCAGGCTCCATGACCAAGGCGATCCTCGACGGCGGCGCCGTCATCGAAGACATCAGCTACATCGTGGCGCACGGCACCAGCACCCCACTCAACGACCTCACCGAGACGAAGGCGATCAAGCGAGCCCTCGGTGATCACGCCTACAAGATTCCGATCAGCTCACCAAAGAGCATGGTTGGCCACCTCTTGGGTGGCGCTGGCGCTGTTGCCGGCCTCGCCGCCATCAAGGCGATCGAAACTGGCACCGTACCGCCAACGATCAACCTCGACACACCAGACCCAGAGTGCGACCTCGACTATGTGCCGCACACCGCACGCACCAACCAAGCAGTCGACCGCGTGCTGATCAACGGCTTCGGCTTCGGTGGCCAGAACGCCTCGGCGCTCTTCGGAAAGCTTCGCTAGCTCAGTTGCGACCTACACGGACAGTTGTTATCGCCACGAGGAGAAGCTGCGCACTGATCCTGCAGACGGCAGTTTTAACCACGGGTATGGGTGCAACTCAGCAACTGATGTGAACTTCTTAAATGAAGGAACAGGCGCATACGTCACGGCTACCGCATGCTCTTGGGCGAACTGGTAAGGATCACCGATGTACACCTCTACACCTCGCTGAGCACTGAGCTCGCCAAGCGTCTGCAGATAGAAACCAATGCGTCGCGCGCTCAGCTGCAGCTTCCTCAAAGCACTCTCATTGAACACAAAGAGCGCACGCAGCGTTGGGTTAGCCAGAAGCGCCGGATCGTGCAGTCCGAGAGAGTCGATCGTTAGGAGCACATGCGTTGCAGAGCGTTGGACACTTGGAGTGATCGGCCCAGTGGTGCGCTGCACGTCGGGATCGTTGTCAAGCAGCGGATCTCGCTCAAGCTGTTCTAGTTGGACCTCGCGCGGGAACTCCTCTATCGGGCAGTTGGCCTTGAGGGGACATCGGGAACAGATGCCGGGCGCTCGCTTGTCAACCTGCCACTTCGCAAAACCGTAGGGCTTGCCGGTGCCCGCACCGACCGTCCACTGCCACCCGAGCAGATTGGCGGCTCTTGATCCGTCGATGAGCTCTTGGTGCATGCGCTCCTGGCCCGAGATCCAGCCAACGCCATTTCGAACGGTCCAGTGAGAGGCCAGCCACATGCGGGTTTGATTCACGAGCCAGCCATCCCCCTCGAGCTCCGAAACTACTTCGTCGATGCAGAGCATCTCCCGATTCCAGCCGTTCCCCTCGCCGCGCCAGTTCGCTGCAAAGCGCAGGTTTTCGAAGAGGCGCACTCCAATGCGGGCATAGAGGTGGCGCGCATACTCCTGCCACCAAAGCTCATCACGAAACTTCTCGCGATCCTTCGCCGGAGCGTTCTGCACGGCGTCATAGACCTGGCGCAGCGTGATCATGTTGTGACGAATGTACGGAGAGAGCACGCTCGCGCCTCGATTCGCCCGCGGAAGCACTTGCGAGCGGCGCTCGGCGTACCCCCCGATATCGAGCTGCTGAAGCGCCCTTTCGGCCGCCTGTTGCCCGCCGCTGATTGAGCTCAGTCCAGGCGTCCCTGAATAGAGACCCTCGAAGTGTTCGGTAAGTAGCTTGAGGGGATCCTCGGTCGCATCGATCTTCTTTAGACCGAGGGGGGTCACCATGGGATTACCTTTCGCTCCTCCCACAGAACTCCAGTGAGCTTCTCTTGATCGGAAGCGCCGTCGACGTTGAACGGTCGGGTTGCCAACCAGATCGCAGTATCTGCGCCCTCTTCGGCAGAGAGTGGTGCGTCTGGCCCGCCCATATCGGTCCGGGAGTGATTGGGGCAGACAGCGTCGATCAGGAAGCCGCGCTTGCCATGCAGCGTTTCATGCGCAAGGTTGCGTACGAGCGCATTAACCCCCGCCTTGCTCACACGGTATGGAACTAACCCCCCTGCATTGCCTGGTCCTGACATACGACCGAGACACGCCGAGAAGACAACCACTCGCCCCTGTCGCGCCTCAGCCATTGGCTTGGCAAGAGCGTTGAGGGCGCAAAACACAGAATCTAGATTGATTGACATCACTCGGCGCCACTCGCTGGTGTTGGTGGCGAAGGTTTTGGAAGACTTTTCGCTCATTACCCCGTGCGCAAGAATCAGGACATCGGGGGCGCCACGGGTGGCAAGGATCGCAGTGAATGCTTGCTCGGTAGCCTCGAGGTCCGCGAGATCCACACTCTGGTAGTCACACCCTAGGCTCTGGGCAGCTGCAGCCAGGCGTGGTTCATCCTTTGCGAGCAGCAACACCGTTTGACCGCTCGCCCGCAGCGCCTTGGCGCACTCGAACCCAAGACCTCGAGAGCCCCCCGTAATCAGGGTGTATCCCATATCGGAGAACCTCCTTGCTTCGACTCGGCTGTCGCGTGCACCTGCGGTGAAAACAACAGTTTGCCGACCAACCTTGCACCAATCAGTGACCCGAGAAATCCTAGCAGGGGGTGCTAGTTCAACCGATCTCGCTCTAGGGGCAGTCGTCGCAGCCTCAAAGCATTCAGCACCACCGTCACGCTCGATCCACCCATGGCGGCGGCGGCAAGAGCTGGGTCGAGGCCAATGCCGAAGGCTGGCAGTGCCAGGCCGGCGGCGAGTGGAACGAGAAGGATGTTGTAGCCAAAGGCCCAGGCAAGGTTCTGCTTAATGATGCGCGTCGTGGCTCGCGCAAGGTCCACAAGGAGCGGCACGCCGCGCGGGTCTGCGCCGCTCAGCGTTGCAGCAGAGGCATCGATTGCGATCTCAGTGCCGCCACCCATGGAGATGCCCACGTCAGCGGCGGCGAGTGCTGGCGCATCGTTCACGCCATCCCCCACCATCGCTACGGGCCCACTGCTGCTGCGTCGAATCTCGGCAATCGCATCGCCCTTACCGCCAGGCAGAATGCCGCCGCGGGCGCGCTCTGGTGGAATGTTGAGATCGCGGGCAATGGCGTTCACCACCTCTTGGCGATCGCCGCTGATGATCCACGACTCGATGCCGCGGGCGGTGAGTGCGCGAATCGCTGCGGCGCTCTCTGGGCGAACGGTGTCGGCGAGGCTGAGCGCGCCGGCCGACTCGCCGTTGATTGAGATGAAGAGCGGCGTGCGTCCGGCGGCCGCCTCTGCTGTTGCCCAGTCGGTAAGCTCGGCATTGGTGGTACTCGTGAATGCCTCGGTACCGATGCGCACCGTTGCGCCATCAACGCTGGCGCTCACGCCGTGACCGGCGTGCATGGTGAAGTCGGTGGCCTTTGCTGCGACCGTTCCGGCTGCGCGCACGATCGCGCGGGCGAGTGGATGCTCCGATGGGCTCTCCACGGCGGCGGCGATCTGCAGAAGACGATCCGTGTCGCCCTTGAGTGGGCCGGTGACAAGCGCGAGTCGGCCGACGAGGGCGTGCTGGCCGAGGGTGAGGGTGCCAGTCTTATCCCAGACCACGGCGCGCAGCTTCCCCGCCGCCTCGAGGATGGCGGCGTCGCGCACGAGGATTCCCGCCTCGGCACCGCGACCGGTCCCGGCGATCACGGCGGTGGGGGTGGCGAGGCCCATGGCGCAGGGGCAGGCAACAACGAGCACGGCGATGGCGGTCGCTACGGCGCGCACCAGGCGCGGCTCCGCTCCAAGTAGGTACCAGCCAACGAAGGTCGCCACGGCGATCAGCAGGATGGCGGGAACGAACACCTCCGAGATGCGATCGGCGAGGCGGGCAATCGCGGGCTTCGATCCCTGCGCGCGCTCGACCATGGCCACGATGCGAGCAAGTGTGGTGTTCGCACCGACCTGTGTCGCGCGCATGACGATCGATGCATCGGTGAGGAGCGTGCCTGCAGCAAGTCGGCTCCCTGGCCCGCGCTCCACTGGGAGTGACTCACCGGTGATTGCCGATTCATCGACGGCGGCTCGTCCATCCACGATGATGCCGTCGACCGGAATGCGCCCACCGGGGCGAATGCGCAGCAGGTCACCGGCGATGATCTTGTTGACTGCAATTGTTGACGCGGTTGGTGCATCGGCAGTTGCAAGTAGCTCTGCCTCTTTTGGCTGCAGTGCCAGGATCCCGCGCACCGCGCTGGTCGTCTGCTCTTTGGCGCGTGCCTCCATCCAACGACCGAGTGCCACGAATCCGAGAATGAGTGCTGCCGCATCCCACGTTGCGTGCGCTGGAATGCCAACGCGCATCAGCTGCGAATGGAAGAGGGTAATCGCCACCGACCAGCCCCATGCCGCTGTGGTGCCAAGGCTGACGAGCGTCTCCATGGTGAGTGATCCGTGGCGCAGTGCGCGCACTGCGCGCGAGTGGAAGCGCCAGCCAACGGCGAACTGAATGATGGTGGAGGGCACGATCAGGATCCAGTTGACACGCTCCATGCTGATGAAGAGCCACGGCTGCAACATCAGTACCATCGCGCCGAAGCCGAAGATCGTGGCGATGATTCCGTCACGGAGAAGTCCGCGCGTCTCTTTGGTGCGCGCGGCAACGAGCTCAGCATCGAGTGCTTCGCGCGCCTCTTGCGCGTCGGCGTCTCCTTCGCGTCCGGCGAGGGCGAGTGCGGCGGCGGGAACCTCGTATCCAGCTGCGCTGATCACCGCAGCGAGATCGGCAACGCCCGTTGCCTCTGGCGCGTACTGAATGGTGGCCATCGAGGTCGCAAGGTTCACGCTCGCCCCGCTCACGCCGTCGGCCTTCTTCAGGAATCGCTCCACGCGGTTCACGCACGAGGCGCAGGTCATCCCAGTGACGGGGAGGGCAATCTCCGCCACGGGGGTGGTTGGCGCCGCAGGAACAGGCTCAGTCGACATACTCAGGGGGAGTATACGCCTCATCTGGTCGGTAAGTACCTCGGGCTAGGCTGCGCGCATGCAGATCTACTCGTGGTCTAGCCCTTGGGGAGCGCTCCCCGTCGCTGTGGAGAACGGCCGTATCTACGCCATCGCCCTCGACCCACGAGCGCCATTTGCGCCTATCGCCGACGCGGGGGTGAGCCGCCGAGTAGCGGGGCCGATCACCAGTGCACGTGAGGTGAACCGCATCCTGAACGCCGCGCTACGTGGGCAGCTCAGTGCGCGTGAGCGGCTTGCCGCAACCGACCTTTCGTGGGCAACCGAGTTTGAGCAGCGCGTCTTGCGCGCACTCGCCGGAGTGCGCTTCGGCAGAACGGTGACCTACGGCGAACTTGCGGCGGCCAGTGGGTCGCCACGGGCCGCGCGCGCCGTCGGTGGGGCGCTCGGCAAGAACCGCGTGCCCGTGTTGATCCCCTGCCATCGCGTGTTGGCATCGGCCGGCATCGGCGGATTCGGAGGTAGCGCGGGGAGCAGCTGGCGTCCTGGGGCAACGGATCCGATTGCCTTCAAGCGCGCACTGCTGCGCGGCGAAGGGGTCGACGCTTAGGCGTGCAGCGTCAGGCTGTGGAAGCCGAGCACCACACGCGCTCGCGGTGAGTCGGCAAAGATCAGCGCAATCTCACCTTCGCGTACGAGGCTCTCGATGATGCGTGCCTCGCGCTCTGGGAGACCGATCCATGCTGGACCTTCAGGTGTCTCGATGCGCGTGGTGATCTCTTCGTCGCCAGGGAGTCCGTAGGTTCGTCGTAAATCATGCAGCGGCACATACGGTCGCGCCTTGGCGATGCGACGCACCTGCGCCGGTGTTGCCTGACGAACCTGCTGCTGTGCGCTCGCGACTGGACCGTCGGTCATCCGGCCACCACATAGAGATCACGCTTGGTGTGATTCAGCGCATCGACCGCGCTATCGCCGCAGAGGACGATGTCCTCGATACGGGCACCGTTGACACCTTCAACGTAGATGCCAGGCTCAATGGAGAAGGCGTGGCCTGGGACGAGCTTCGTGGTGTTCCCCGCGACGATGTACGGATCCTCGTGCTCCTCGAGCCCGATTCCGTGCCCGGTGCGGTGGAAGAAGCGGGCTCCCTCCCCTGCCGCGTCGATCACGGCGCGGGCGGCGGCATCGACCGACTCACAGCTCACCCCTGGGCGAACATGGTCCATCGCCGCCTGGTGCGAACGCTTCAAGATCTCGTAGCGGCGCAGGTAGTCGTCGGTTGGCGGCACCGCACCGTTCGGGCCGGTCACCCAAATAGTGCGCGTGGTGTCGGAGCCGTAGCCGCCGAAGACGCCACCAATGTCGAGCACGATCGCATCCCCGGCGTTGATCACGCGGGATGAGGCCTCGTGATGTGGTGAGGCCGAGTTCGGGCCGGAGCCAACGATGGCAAACGATGAGACCTCATGCCCAGCACCGGTGAGTCGCTCGCGCACTTCGCGCGCCACATCGTTCTCGGTGCGACCAAGCAGCTTTCCGCTCGTGATCGCCATCACGACGGTGTCCACAGCGCGACCTGCACCGCGGAGCAGCGCCGCCTCTTCGGCCGACTTCACCATGCGCAACTTGCCAATCACATGCGACGCCAGCTGTGTCTGGGTGATGGTGCCGTGGGTACGCAGCGCCGCCTCAATGCGAATCAGGAAGGTCGACCAGAGTCGGTCCGAGACAGCCACGCCGCGCGCGGCAGATCCTGGTCGGCCGCCAGCCTTGACTGCGGCTGCAACAAGGGCAAACGGATCATCGGTCTCGCCGAAGGGGACGCGGGCCACGTGACCACCGCGCATCGCGGGGGCGTCACCAGCCATGCCTGTTTCCAGTCGCGGCACGATGAGTGTTGGTGCACCGTTCGCTGGGATCACCAGCATGGTGAGTCGCTCGAGTGCTGGTGCGGCGTAACCGGTGAGGTAGCGCATGTCGGCGCCGAAGCCGAGCAAGACCGCGTCGAGGCCGGCGTCGTTCACCGCGTCGCGCGCGGCGGAGAGTCGCGCAGCGTAGGCGGCGGGGCCGATGAGCTTCGCCTCGAGGGCGTGACCGGCGCCAAGCCCTGGGGTGGCGGCGGCGTAGGCGGCGTCAATCTCGGCGGTTCGGTTGCTCATGCACCCTCCTCAGTTGCTCTCGCTGGACTCGTTGCCGGTGGCACCGGCAGATCGAGTAGCCCTGCGAGGATCGCATGCCCGCGCTCAAAGAGGGCGCGGTACGGCATGGCGCGCACCGCCCCTGCGGCGATCAGGCTCGCCCGCCCCACAGGATCGTCGTGCTGGACCAGGGCGAGGACCCGTGCCCCGGTAGCCGACACAGCGCGAACCGCCGCCTCGGCGTCGTAGGCGCGGGCGGTGGCGTCGATTGTCACCAGGTCGGTGGGGGTGGCAGGCTCAGCGGCGAGGATCGCAAGGAGGGGTGCTGGCGTTGTAAATCGCTGGACATCAGCGCCGAGGGTGCGCCCCTGCCCTTCGAGTCGAGTCGACCAGATCAGATCGTCGGCCAGCACCAGAAGGCGCGGCGCGGTCACTCGACCGTCCAGGTCTCCCCTGAGGCGAGGAGCTTCTGCAGATCAACGGGGCCCTTTGCGGCACGCGCCGCCTTCGCGCCATCGATCTGCTCGACGAGGAGCTGATCGTGTGTTGGGCGTGGCACGCGACGGAAGACGCCAACCGGTACGGGGAAGTCGGGCCACCACATGCGGCTCAAGATCTGCGTGCGCGTGGCATCAGGGTCGGTCTCGTCGTGCACCCAGAGGTCGGCAACGCTCACGCCGTTCTCGCCAATGGTCACGACCTCTGGTCGTAGACCGTTGAGGCGAATCCCCTTGTTCTTCTCGGCGCCGTAGATCATCGGCTCGCCGTGCTTGAGCACCAGCATGCGATCCTCTTTCACCGACTTGTCGGTGAAGTCGCGCCAGGCGCCGTCGTTGAAGATGTTGCAGTTCTGCAGCACTTCGAGGAAGGCGGCGCCCGAGTGCTCGCCGGCACGATGCATCATCTCTTGCAGGTGCTCGGAGTGCGTATCAACCGATCGAGCGATGAAGCTCGCCTCGGCGGCGGCAACGAGGTTGAGCGGAATGATTGGCGTTTCGATGGTGCCGAGCGGCGTCGACTTCGTCTTCTTCCCCATCGGCGAGGTTGGCGAGGCCTGACCCTTGGTAAGACCGTAGATGCGGTTGTTGAACATGATCATCTTCATGTCGACGTTGCGGCGCATCGCGTGGATCAGGTGGTTGCCACCGATGGAGAGGGCGTCACCATCACCGGTGATCACCCAGACCATCAGGTCAGGACGCGCCGCCTTCAGCCCGGTGGCGATCGTTGCCGCACGACCGTGGATGGTGTGGAAGCCGTAGGTATTCATGTAATACGGGAGGCGACCCGAGCAGCCGATACCAGAGATGAAAACGATCTTCTCCTTGGCGACGCCGAAGGTAGGCATGGCCTTCTGAGTCTGCGCCAGGATCGCATAGTCGCCGCACCCTGGGCACCAGCGCACATCCTGGTCGGACTCGAAATCCTTCTTCGTCAGCACAGGGAGCTCAGACTGGGTCACTTTGCGGCCTCCACACTCTCGCCGAGAATCGACTCGGCCTTCGCCTCAATCTCACCGATCTGGAACGGCTTGCCGCGGACCAGGTTGAAGCCAACCGCGTCAACCAGGTACTTGGCGCGAATGAGCATGCGCAGCTGCCCAGCATTGAGCTCGGGCATCAGCACGTGCTTGAAGTTCTTCAGCATCGCACCGAGATCGTTCGGGAGTGGGTTCAGGTGGCGCAGGTGGGCGTGGCTGACGCGCTTGCCGCGCGACTGTAGGCGCTCAACCGCCGAACGAATCGCCCCATAGGTTGAGCCCCAGCCCAAGATGAGCAGGTCGCCAGTCGCATCGCCGTAGATTTCGGTCGGTGGAATGTCGCGGGCGACGCGCGCCACTTTCTCGGCGCGCAACAGGTTCATGCGGTGGTGGTTGTCGGGGTCGTAGCTGACCGTCCCCAACTCGTCGAGCTTCTCGAGGCCGCCGATGCGGTGCTCAAGCCCTGGCGTTCCTGGCACCGCCCACGGGCGTGCCAGCGTCTCGGGGTCGCGCTGATACGGTCGGAAGCCTGGCTTGTCTGAGGCGGGGGCGTTCTCAACCTTGATCGACGGGAGGTCGGCAACGTTTGGAATGCTCCAAGGCTCGGCACCTGTCGCCAAGAAGGCGTCACTCAAGAAGACAACCGGCGTCATGTGATGGAGCGCGATCCGCCACGCCTCGATCGCCATGGTGAAGCACTCGGCAGGGGTTGCCGGTGCAATCACGGGAATCGGGGAATCGGAGTTGCGACCGAACATGCTCATCAGCAGGTCGCCCTGTTCAGTTTTGGTGGGCATTCCCGTCGACGGACCGGCGCGCTGCACATCAACAACCACGAGTGGCAGCTCAACCATGACGGCGAGGCCGAGCATCTCAGCCTTTAACGCCATGCCAGGGCCAGAGGTGGTGGTCATGCCCATGGCACCGCCGTATGCGGCACCAACCGCGGCGCCGATCGCCGCGATCTCATCTTCGGACTGCACCGTCTTAATGCCGAGGTGCTTGTACGACGAGAGCTGATGCAGGATGTCCGACGCGGGCGTGATCGGGTAGCTGGCCAAGAAGAGGTCGCGCTCGGCGAGCTTCGACGCCATCACGAAGCCGAGGGCGGTTGCCTCGTTGCCGGTGATGTTGCGATACGTGCCGGGTGGTAGGTGCGCTGCGGCGACGCGGTAGTGCGTGTGGAAGATCTCGGTCGTCTCGCCGAACGCGTAGCCAGCATGCAGTGCGCGGCGGTTCGCCTCGGCGATCGCGTCCTTGCCGGCGAACTTCTCGGCGATCCACTTCTCAGTGCCGGCCATCGAGCGCTCGTAGAGCCAGAACATCACGCCGAGGGCGAAGAAGTTCTTGGAGAGCTCGACCTGCTTGCTGCTAAGGCCGAGGCCCTCGCAGACACCAGCGACCATCGTTGACATTGGAATCTCGTAGAGGTTGAACCCTTGCAGGCTCTGGTTCTTCAGCGGATCTTCGGCGAAGCCCGCCTTGCGCAGGTTGATCTCGTTGAAGGCGTCGGTGTTCACGATGATCGCGCCACCTGGAACCAGGTCGCCAAGGTTCACCTTGAGCGCCGCTGGGTTCATGGCGACAAGCACGTCGGGTCGATCGCCTGGGGTGTGAATGTCGCCGCTCGAGAAGCTGATCTGGAATCCCGAAACGCCAGGGAGCGAGCCGGCTGGTGCGCGAATCTCGGCCGGGTAATCGGGCAGGGTCGAGACGTCGTTGCCGAAAAGTGCGGTGGTGGCGGTGAACTGCGAGCCGGTCAACTGCATCCCATCGCCAGAGTCACCGGCGAAGCGAATCGTGACGCGGTCAAGCTCGGTAACCGAACCGTGCTGCGCTCCCGAATTGGGGGTGGTCACGTCGCTCGTACTCCTCTGCCCGTGGGTCGGTTAGCGCCCAGACCGGGCGCGTCTTCGCGAGCCTACCGCATCTGGGTAGGCGACCCGTAGGGCGGCCAGGAGGCGCTCCTCGTCACGGCGGGAGAGGAAGTGCCAGAGCAGATAGAGGGTGACGCCGATGGTCCAGAGCGCCCCAGCGACAAGCACGCCCACGTGGATCCCCCCAGCCCCCACCTGGGTGAGGCTCTCGTCAAGTCCCGCCCGCCAGAGGAGCGCCGCGGCGATGGAGTAGCCGATCGTCATGACGCTGCCGTAGCCGCTCAGCCGACCAAACGAGAGGAACGAGAGCTTCGGTGCGTCGGGTTCATAGAAGTAGGCCGCCTCCAGCCGATGGACCGCCAGTACGTCACGACCGAGCCGCGCGTTGATGGTGCGCTCTAAAAATTCTGCATGTCGTCGCGCAAACACCGTGTAGTAAAAGGTGTAGCCCGCCTCAAGAAAGGCGAACGGAACCACAAAGAGGAGAGCAACGGCAACGGGCGCGTCAGTGCTGAGGCCAGAGAGTGCAAGGAGCACCAGGCTCACGACACCCCAGATGGTGATCTGTCGAAAGAAGAGCTCCGAGTACGCGCCGAGCATGCCGCGCATGCGGTCGAGCTGCGCCTCAAGGATGCGGAGCTCTTCTGCTCCCCCACGTCGTGCTGCCATCGTCTCCTCCTTAACTAATTGCCTGCGGGTATATTCGCATGATGAAGCGATTGACCGCGCTGCTCTTGACCCTCGTTGCCGCCACGAGCCTCGGCGCCTGCAGCACCGCCACCGAGCCAACTGGCACCCCGGCGTACACGGTCACCCGCAGCTGGTCGAACGGCATGGAGGAGCAGGCGGTCGTCTATGCCGACGGGCGGACCATCATGACCCACGAAGAGCACTCTGAAAGAGTCATCCTGCCAGCCGATCAGATGGCCGCACTTGCCGCAGCGGCCGCCCTCGAGATTCCGGCGGGCGCCAACAGTGACGATCCGATCATTGGGGTCACGATTGGCGCCGGCGCACCGATTCGACCGGCGGGGCTCACGAAAGACTCCCTTCCTGAACTGTTGAATCGGCTCCTCGACTCACACACGCTGAACCCCTAAGGGCTGCTAGCGCGCGGTTGCCTCGATCAGCACGAGGTGTCGGCCAAGCACTTCGGCGCGGCGATCCGCAAATCGCGAGCCGAGCATCTCCCCCGCCGCCTGCTCCAACGTCGCTGGGTCAAAGTTCGGCGGGGCAAGATCGATCACCGCAATGCGCCCACCTGGCGCGAGCCATGCGTGAGCCACATCGATCATGCGGGTGCGCGGCTC
>SHYI01000009.1 GCA_009692905.1 Chloroflexota bacterium | reverse complement strand
GTGCTGGCGGGCGGCAAGTCGAGCCGCGCCGGCGGCGTCAACAAGCTGTTGGCGACGCTGGCCGGCAAGCGCGATGAGCCGGTCGGTGAGCGTGAGCGCATCGCCTGCGAGCGCGTTGCGCCACTCCTTGCGCTCGAGATCGTGCGCGTTGCCGCCGAACTTCCCGCCAATGCCGGTCGCGGCGAGGCGCGCACCCTTCCGGCCGAGGGGCCACCGTGGGTCGCCATCGCGGCTCGCCAGCCGCGACCACACGAGACCGACGTTCCGGCGCTGCGCCGCGAGCTGCGCCTCCTCGCGAGTCCGCGACGCTTCATGTTGCGTGGGAGCAACGAGAGTCTCGAGGTGCGAATCGTTGCCGTCGCTGACGCGAGTGACCCCGGCGCGGCCGACGCTGCAGGCAAGGTCGCCAAGCGACTGAAGCGTCCAGTCGCGGTTTCGCGGCCATTTACCGAAGCATCGGCACGACCTGGGGCTGAAGCAGAGGCGCGCGCTGCTCTGGAGTCACTTGAGCGCCGCATCGGCGGTCGCGCAGGGAGTGGTGGCGAGCAGGTCGTGCGCGCGGAGCTCCTCCCTGCGCATCAGCTCCTCGGCTCGGTCATGACGATCCCTGAAGGGCGACGACTCGCCCTTGCGCTGCTTGGGCCACTCCTTGTGGGCACCGCAGCCGCCCGCCGGCAGCGCATCGAAACGGTGCGCGCCATCCTCGACGCTCCAGGTTCGTCTGAAGCGAGCAGCTCACTGGGCGTGCATCGCAACACAACCGCATATCGCCTCAAGCGTATTGAGGAGGTAACGGGCTGGGACCTTCGCGAGCCCGATCTGCGCCTCGCCCTCTCGCTCGCGCTGCGCATCTTGGATGCCGAGGGTGGCTTCGACTGGAGTCTCAGCGAGTAGATCTGGTCCTTTAAAGGTTCACAGGATCAGATCTCGCCTAGGCGGTAGAATCTCTATATGGAACGCAGAGCGGCATCTCGTATGACGCTCCGCCGCGCCATCGCGCTCGCAGGGGCCGCCCTCCTCTGCTTCTCTGGCGCGATGGGAGTGGCGGGCGCTAATCCGACCCCTGCGGCCGCCGCCACCTTCGTGCAGAAGCCCTGCACCGACTGGAAGAGCCAGATCTCACCCCCTGACACCATCCGAGTGCTACGCACCAACTCCGGCGTGGTTGAGGAGATCCCCTTCAAGCTCTACGTCTACCGCACCCATGTGGCCGAGTTCTATACCGAGTACAAGGCGAGCCCCTACAGCGACGCCCTCCTCGGCGTCGGCGCAATTGCCATTAAGCAGAACGCCTGGTCCTGGACCATGAAGCGCCCAAGTGGTGAGCGAAGCTGGTGGGCACTCTCAACGACTAGTGCCACCCAGCAGACCTGGGTTCGTGGCGACATTGCCGATGATGGCAAGATCAATGGAACTTTTGGCCGTTCTGGAAAGACAAACTCAGAAAAAGCGGCAGAGAACTTTAAAATTCGCGTTGCCATGCGCATCCGCTTCGGCACCGACCTCTTAGACGATGGCATCGGTGGCCTCGTGCGCAACGACGCGACTGGGCACTACACCGCACCGATCGCCGTCTATAACGAGAGTGGCGGAGTCACTCCCGTCACCAGCCTCCCCGCCGACACCCCGCGATCGTGCTTTGATGTAACCGACGAGCCGTCCATCAATCAGATCTATCGCACCGGCGGCATCTACGACCCAGGTTGGACTTCGGGTAGTCGTAGCAACGCGCGCTATAACGCCGCGGTTGACGCTACCTGGGGGATCACCGTTCAGCGCCTAAAGGACGACGGCAAGTGGTTCTTCGCGAATCCAGGCTTCTACGGCAGCTGGAATGGTGGGGGCGGCTCCGTGACTGGCTGTCTTGCGCCGCCGAAGCCTGGGCAAGGAGGCATCCCGCTTCGACATGCCACTCAGCCGGGGCATTGGCGCGGCGTCTCCATCTTCGTCATGAACGCCGATACCTGCGCGAAGGAGCACGACCTCTCGGTCGAAGAGTTGATCCGATACGTCTGGTACACCGTTGATGCGACGGCCACGAGTGAAACCTCGTACAGCGTTCCCGGTTCTCGTGCCTACAAGTACAGCATCAACTGGGTGGAGCCGAACCGCGTCATCTCGCCAGGCATCGATGTCACTGGCGATGGAAAGGGTGACTTCACCGCCATCGGCGCTGATGGTTCGATTAAGTTCATCTCCGCAGACAAGTACGTGGGGAAGAACGGGCGCCTCCGTAATCGGGTGCCGGGCACCGTTCCGGCGTTGGCTGGCGCCACCCTCATCGACCGCGAAATTGCCCGAACTGAGCGTGATGGTGGCCTCTCGGTGCTCAGCCTCTGGCGCGCAGCCAGCGGCGCCACGAGCCTCATCAAGACCCCAATCTCCAGCGGCGTCCTTGGCACATCGGTCACCATCCTTGACGCCTACACAGGCTTTGATGCGACGGCAAACCTCACCCTGGATGCTGCCGACACCTCGGCCGACATCATTCAAGAGTTCTTCATTACCGAGCGCACTCCCGACGCGGCCGACGCCACCTCTGCTCGCCTGCGCCTCTTTGAGGTCAACGCCGACGGTGTGCCGATGCAGCTGCTTGAGACCACAACCAGCGCCGACGCGGTAACGGTGCTGCGCGATGTCACTGGCGATGGCGTACCAGACGCCACCCTGCTCTGGCGTGCAACTGATGGAGCGCTCATGGCATCACAGGCGGCAGGCTCAGTGAGCTTTACGCCAAGCACACAGTGGTCGCTCGGCACCCTAAGCACACCGGGGGCACTGCTCTGGCCGATCGCAAGCGGCTGGAGCGTTACCGCAGTTGATGCGTTGGGCGATACAGGTTCCGAGCTGTACTTGAGCTATCGCGACCTGAAGGGGATCGGGCACATCGTGCGCCTGGCCATGCTCGAGGTTCTCGACGTTGCTGCCCCTCCTGTCGTCAGCCCTGATCTTCTCTTCACACCTGAGACGGCACCGGCGCAGTACACAACCGTTCGCGCGGGAGAGAGCAGACTTGCCAAGGTTGCGGCACGCCTCGGCTACAAGAGTGGCACCGCGGCATATACGAAGTTCTTCGCGCTGAATGCAGGACCGGTACGGCTTGAGACGATTCGCAAGGGTGACACGTACGCGAAGATCGCAACGCGCGTTGGGCGCACTGAGGGCTGTCTCCGCTCCATGAACCCGAAGAGCTCCACGATTGCCTATCCGGCTAAGGTGCTCATTGTCGGAAAGACCGTGAACGTGCCTGTCGACACGACCTGTGTGCACACCGCGAAGAGCGTGATGTATCGCAATGCACCAGTGCGCATCCTCGCGGGCGAAGTTGATTGGCTGCGCGCTGCTGATACGTGGGATGTCGTTGCAACCCGTGCCGCCGCCATCGGGGTGACGGTGGATGCAGCTGGTCTTGCTGCACTGAACCCAACGATCGACCTGACGACGGCTACCGCAGGTACCGAGGTGCGCATCCGCGCCCCATGGGCCGCCGTGGTGCGCAGCAACGTTCCGGCCACCACCTTCGCTGTAGGAGCTCGCACCTACGCCTGGGGGAGCCCGCTCGAGGTCTGGAAGGCCACCGCCTCTGGGAGCGTGCCGAAGCTGATGGTTCGTGACTGGACGGGCGACGGCATCCTCGACCTCTTCTTCACGAGCGTCTCTGCCACAGGCACGGTCACCCTGCAGCGCCTCGGCTATACGAGCGGCCGGCTGGTGCAGAAAGAGAAGATCCTGCGCACCTCCGTGGGCAAGGGTTGGACGCTGCAGTAAGGGCAAAACCGCCCGTTCTTGTGCAAGATCACAATCTAGCCACCCCCTAAACCGCACCCAAGCCCTCCAGAAAGGCCCTATCCTCCCCCAGACGGCTTCTCCCCTGGCTTTAAGGGGGTGAAATCTGTGCCGTACGCACAAGATTCGGGCACTGCCCGGCGGAGGGGGATCATGTCGAAGGGGTATGGAGCACGCACCGAGGCCGAAACCAAGGCCGCACTCGCCACCGTAGCCAAGGCTGAGAAGGCCGGCATTCGCACCGTGCAGCTGCAGTTCGTCGACCTGCACGGCATTACGAAGAGCGTGCAGATCCCGATTCACATGATGCCGAACGCGATTAAGCACGGCACCTGGTTCGACGGCTCCTCGGTTGAGGGCTTCACGCGCATCGCCGAGAGCGATCAGATGCTGCGACCCGACATGGACACGTGGCGCATTCTGCCGTGGGCTCCCGCTGAGAGCGGCGCTGGCACGGCGCGCGTGATCTGCGATGTGCTCCTTCCTGACGGCTCACCATTTGCCGGGGACCCACGTGGCGCACTGCGCCGCCAGGTCGAGCGCGCAGCGAAGCTCGGCTACAAGGTCAACATGGGGCCGGAGCTCGAGTTCTTCCTCTTTGAGTACGGCGCCGATGGGCACCCAATCACCAAGCCGCACGACAAGGCCGGCTACTTCGACTTCACCGGTGATCAGGGCATTGAGGTTCGCCAAGATATGGTCGACGCCCTCGAGGCGCTCGGCATCAAAATTGAAACCGCGCACCACGAGGTGGCACCGGGTCAGCACGAGATTGACTTTGAGTATTCGGACTCGCTCTCGACCGCCGACAACGCCACAACCTTCAAGTACGCGCTGAAGGAGATCGCCAAGCAGCACGGGCTCTATGCGAGCTTCATGCCGAAGCCGATCTACGGCATCAACGGCTCAGGCATGCACACGCATATCAGCCTCGCCAGCTTAAAGACTGGCAAGAACGTCTTCTACGACGCGAAGGATAAGTACAGCCTCTCGCCAATCGCGAAGTCGTACATGGCCGGCATTCTGAAGCACGCGCGATCGATGATCGCGGTGTTGGCACCAACGGTGAACTCGTACAAGCGACTTGTTCCAGGGTACGAGGCGCCAACCTACCTGGTGTGGGGTCGACGCAATCGTTCGGCACTGATTCGCGTGCCGATGATTTCGGCGGGCCGCTCGGTTGAAGCAACGCGCATGGAGCTGCGCTGCCCAGACCCATCGGCGAACCCGTACCTCGCCTTTGCGGTAATGATCGCCGCGGGTCTTGACGGCATTGAGAAGAAGATGGTGCTGCCAGACCCGGTTGAGGAGTCGCTCTACGAGATGGACTCCGTGCGGGTTGCGCAGAAGGGAATCCAGGAGCTGCCAGGCAGCCTGATTGAGGCGATCGGGGAGCTCAAGGCGAACCCAGTCATCTGCGGCGCACTCGGTGAGCACATCCTCTCGCACTTCCTCGACGCCAAGCAGGCCGAGTGGGACGAGTACCGCACGCACGTTTCGAACTGGGAGGTTGAGCGCTACCTCGAGCTCTACTAGGACTCTTCGGGGTGAACCCCGAGTATCAGAACGCAAAGGACGGGGGTCGCAGGGTGCGGCCCCCGTTCCGCTATCCTTCCCCTCCCGCGATGCGGGATCGGTCGGGGCGTAGCGCAGCTTGGTAGCGCGCGTCGTTCGGGACGACGAGGTCGGAGGTTCAAATCCTCTCGCCCCGACCAGCCTCAATCTTCGGATATAATTCAGCGATGTCGACACCAAAACACTCAACGCACAAGGGACCCTCGCTCGCGCGTCGAGCTTCCGTTGCGCTCGCACCGTATGCGTCCAACACGGTCGCAGCCGTGGTACTCCGCTTCTTCCTCGGCGGCACGATGCTCTACGCCGGTGTCGATAAGGCCTTGCTTGATCCACGCTTCCTGCAAGCCGACGGCGTTGGCTCCATTGGTGAGACGCTGCGCTACTTCGTGACATCGGGCGGGCCGCTCGCCGGGCTCGTGGAGGCCGTGGCGCTGCCGCAACCGGTGCTGATCGGCGCGTCGATGGCTGGGGCCCAGCTGCTCGCTGGCGCATCACTGCTGACCGGCTCGTGGGTGCGCTATGGCGCACTGCTCGGCGCGGGCATTTCACTCTCTCTCGCCCTGACCTCAACCTGGGGTGTGAGCCCGTACTACTACGGCAACGACCTGCCGTACTTCGTTGGGTTCCTCGCGCTTGCAGCGCTCGGCGACGGCGGAGCGCTTCGTCTCGGCGCTCCAGCACCGCGGGGACACAATCCAGAGCGCCGCGCAGCCCTTGTAAGCGGCACGGGCGTAGCCGCCGGCATCGCCGTCCTGTTGGTCCTCGATCGTTCGCGCGCTGTCTCCATGATTACGGGGGGCGGAACTCCCACCCCATCGCCAACGCCTGGGGCAAGCGCGACATCTTCGGCTTCACCAACATCTTCAGCACCTACGGCGGGAACGGTGATCAGCGGTGCACCAAGCCTTGCCGCCGGTCAGGCGCTGAACTTCTCCGCGGGCGGAACCGACGCGGTACTGATCAAAGATGGGAGCACCTACCGCGCCTTTGAGCGCGCCTGTACCCATGCGGGAACTCCCGTCGATTGGCAAGAGGGGAGCGGGGACTTCTTGTGCAGCAACCACGGCGCACGCTTCTCAGTCACCGGACAGGTAACCAATCCTCCCGCCAACCGCCCACTGCGCGCGATCGAGGTCAGCGTTGCGGCTGACGGCACCGTCACCTATCGCCGCTAGATACCGCTGCGTGGCGATCTAAGCCAAGATACGCACATGCGCCCTTAGCTCAGCGGATAGAGCATCTGGCTTCGGACCAGAGGGTCGGGGGTTCGAGTCCCTCAGGGCGCACCACACGTCAGCGCCGCCCACGGCGCTCTACGAAAAGGAGTAGACCCGATGGGTGCTGGCACTCCGGCGATCGCACTCCTCACTGAGCAGGCTGTGCCGTTCACGCTGCATGAGTACGAGCTAGAGCCACTGAGCGGCGTGGAGCAGCATCGCGGCGAGCGAATCGCCTATGGCGAAGCGGCTGCTGCAGCCCTCGGTATCTCACCCGATCGTCTCTATAAGACGTTGGTGCTCGCTATTGAGGGGGCGAAGGATGCGCGGCTGCTGTTTGCCCTTGCCGTGGTGCCGAGCAGTGGCGAACTCTCCGAGAAGGGGGTGGCCGCGGCGTTGGGTGCGAAACGAGCGGCGCTCGCGGATGCCGAGAGCGTGCAACGTGTCACGGGCTATTTGCCGGGCGGCGTGAGCCCGCTCGGCTCCAAGCGACCACTGCCACTGCTCCTGGATTCCAGTGCGAGCGTGCACGCTACGATCGTTGTCTCAGCGGGGCAGCGGGGTCGCTCGATTGAGCTCTCACCCGCAGATCTCCTGCGCATTGGAGGGGGCGTTATGGCACCGATCGGCGTCACACGATGATTCGCAGCGCGCGACATCCACACCTTGCCCCGGCATCAACGCCAGAAGCGTATCCGCAGATTCCTGACTATCTGCAGGCGACCGCGATCACCCTCAACTCAGACGGCGTATTGGTCACCCTGCTGCCTGATGCTGGCCTTCGCGTTGGCAGCATCGTCATTGGCGGCCGCGAACTTCTGGTCCGTGAAAATGGTCACCCTGCAACGTGGGGGATCTTCCCGATGGCGCCGTGGGCTGGGCGCATGGCGAACGCCACCTTCACCGATCTCGCAGGCGCTACACACCAGTTCGCACCAACCTGGGGCGATCACGCCTTTCACGGTCGCCTCTACCAGTGCAGCGCGAACGAGCAGAGCGTTGCAGGAGACGGTAGATCGGCGGTCATGTACTCGCCGCTCGATCGTGGCGCCGGTTGGCCGCTCAACGCACGCGCTGAAGTCTCTGCGGCACTGAGCGGCAACGCCACCGCCGGTGCCCTGGCAATCACACTCACTATTACCGCTGAAGTGGAACAGCACGTCACCGCTGGGTGGCACCCCTGCTTCCGCCGTTTCTTGTTAGACGCGAATCTGCGCCGCGAGACGGGCGCCGAAGGGGTGCTCTCCTTTGCACCGACGGGCGTGCTGGCGCGTGACGCTGCGATGCCTGGTCTGCATCTCGTTGATGTGGTGCAGCCTGCCGTTGACGGGGGCATCGCCGCACCAGGCGCAGGTGCAACCTGGGATGACCCGTTCGTAGGCGTCACCACGCCGCCACAGATCACCTGGGGTAACGACCTCACCCTCTCGCTGGCGGCGGGCCCAGCCGTCACGCACTGGATGGTCTACGACCCAGATGATGCCCTCTGTGTGGAGCCACAGGTAGGTCCCCCAGACGCCTTCCATCGTGGTGGTGCGATCGAGCTAAAGGCGGGGGAGAGCCTCTCTGTACCGCTCGTGCTGAGTTGGTCTGCATAACGTAGATCTCCGACGCGCTCGCTCCGCCGTGTAACCTGCAGCAATGCCATCAGCACCGCTCGGATTCGCCACTCGACACCCGCGGCTTGGGGCCGCGCTCGGAGCCCTGGCGATCTCGCAATCCTCAACGCTGGCCAAACTCTCTGGCGGCTCACCGGCGGTCGTCACCCTCTTTCGCGGGGTGATCTCACTACCGTTCCTCTGGTTCATCGCACGCCGCGAAGGGCACACGGCGAAACGTCGTGATCGCCTGCTCGCCGTCGGCGCTGGCGCACTCTTCGCCCTCGACCTGCAGTGCTTCCATATCTCTATTCCGCTGCTTGGCGTGGGCTTGGCGACGGTGGTGCCGAACGCGCAGGTCTTTATCGTTGGCCTATACGCCGCACTCATGGGGGAGCGCACGCCAGGCCGTGCCATCGCGGCGATCCCGTTCGCCTTCCTCGGACTGCTTCTGCTGGCCCAGGTGGTCGATCCGTTTGCCGGAGCACTCAACGTGTCGGCCGGCAGCGATCCAGCACTCGGCGTGCTCTGGGGCCTTGGCGCAGCAAGCTTCTACGGTCTCTACCTGGTGATCACGCGCCGCATCTCCTCGGGGTCGAGCGCCGTGGGACCGTTTGGCATGCTGCGCGACGCGGCGATCGGCACGATCCTGGTCTCGGGGATCATCGCCGCCGCCGGCGGCACGCTTCTCCCGCCCGACCTCTGGCCAGGGGTGGGCTACCTGGTGCTCCTCGCTCTCATGTCGCAGGTGCTCGGCTACCCGCTGATCAACGCCTCGATCCCGCACCTGCCAAGTGTGGTCGGCTCGGTGCTCCTCTTTGCGCAGCCGCTCATGACCGTGGTTGCGGGGGCGCTGATCTTCGGCGAGATCCCAGCACCCGGGCAACTGCTCGGCGCGCTGATCCTCTTTGCGGGGGTGTTGGTCGCAGCGCGCCGCTAAGCGGGCTTGCGCAGCGTTAAGAGTCGCGCCGGATTCTCGACGGTGATCGTCTCGATCGTTGCCACGTTGACGCCCGCACCGACCAGCCGTGGCAAGAAACTCTTCTGCAGATAGGTGTAGCCGTTGCCGCCATATGAGGCGAGCTGCGAGTCGTGGCAGACATCCTGGCTCAACAAGATCTGCTTCTCAAATCCCTCGTTCAAGAGTGTGCTGATCAGCTCAACGACCTTCGGCTCACCGGCGCGCTCTAACGGCGTGAAGCTCATCCCTAAGAAGTCGGCCTCGACATGCGCGCCGCGACGAACGATCTCGCGCCAATGTTCGATGCGTGGATGCGAGTCGCAGTGGCCGATCACAATGCGCGCCGGGTCGAGCCCTTCGTCTTCAAGAATGGTGAGTTGTGCCAGGCCAACGTCGCTCTGCACCGCATGCGTCGTTACGGATGCCCCGGTGCGCAGTGCGGCGCGGGCGGCGGCGCGGAAGACGCGCTCCTCTTGCGCGGTGACCCACGGCTTATCGGTGCCGATCTCGCCGATGATTCCTGGTCGCACCGGGCCGTCGACAAACTCCTGCACGATCTCGTCGGCGAGATCGTCGATGGAGCGGCGATCGATGCGCGCCTCGGCGGGGTAGTAGGCCTGGCGATACCAGCCGGCTCCGGCCACGATGTGTAGCCCGGTCGCCTGTGAGAGGCGGGCCAGTCGTGCCAGATCTCGGCCGATGCCGATGGGGGTCACGTCCACCAGAGTGCCGCCACCGAGGGCCTTAAAGGCGGCCAACTCCTCGTTGATTCGTGGCTCGTCGCCGATCAGCTCCCAGTAGTCCCAGCGGTTCTCGATCCACCAGAGACTGCACTTGGTGTGCTCGTGGGGGAGGGTGAATCCGAGGTCGCCAGGCGCTACGGGGCCGAGGACGGTTTGGACCTGGCCGGGGGCGGCGCGGTTGCTCATAGGGGCATCCTACGGCCTGCGCAGCCCGCGCAACCCCTTGGCAGCAGGCTGGCCAGAGTGGGATCATCGCCCCCAAGGCGCTGAGGTGGCCCGCTGGGCCTGCCCCGCCGGATTATGTGAGGTAGTGACGAGATGAAGATCAAGTCGACACTCCTGGCGCTCCTTGCAGGTGCCGCCATCGTGGTCGGAGCCTGTGGTAGCTCAACCGCGAGCCCAAGCGCAAGTGCCGCAACAGGCACTGTCTGTGAGCAGGCGATCGCCGCTGGCGAGCCAGCCACCACGCTGCTCGGGAAGATCTGCGCCGCTGGCGTGATCAAGATCGCAACCGACCCAGCCTATCCACCATATTCCGAGCTGAACGCAGCCGGCGAGTATGTTGGCTTCGACTCAGACTCCGCTCGTGAAACGGCAGAGCGCCTCGGCGTCACCGTTGAGTGGGTAACGCCGGACTGGGCCGCAGTCACCGCCGGCAACTGGGGCGGACGATGGGATATCTCCATCGGCTCCATGACCCAGACCGAGGCTCGTGCCGAGGTGGTCGACTTCCTTGAGCCGTACTTCTATGAGGCTGGCTACCTGTTGGTTGCCACCGACTCGACGTACACATCGGTTGCCGACCTTGCAGGTAAGACGATCTGCGCTGGTGAGAGCACCACACACGCCACGTGGATTGAGACCGGATTCGCCGGCAGCACCGTGGTCGATGTGTTCAATGCGCCGCCAGCGGGTGCCGTTCTCAAGACCTATCCAACCGACTACAACTGCATCGAGGCGTACCTAGCGGGCCGCACCGATGACTGGGACGCCATGGCACAGAGCCGTGAGTTCATGGAGAACGCAATCGCAAATTCTGACGGCAAGCTGAAGTTCCTCTCAGAGGAGCCAAACTTCGCCGGACGAATCTCGTTTGCGCTCGACAAGTCGGGTCCAGATACCGCTTCGGCAATCGTTGCGATCAACGAGATCATTGCAGCGATGCACGCGGACGGTACGTTGTCGGGCTTCTCGATGACGCACTTGAGTCGCGACGTTACGAAGCCGTAACCAATCGTTTAACGGTCATTGGGGTAGGGGAGCTGCGGGAAAACCCGCAGCTCCCCTCTCCATACTCAAGGGGGTGGCGTGCATATTGATGCCGAGCGACTAGCAAAGGCGGTTGCCAAAGACGAGGCACGTCGTGCTGCGCGCTGGCAGATGCGCTTCCGCCTCGGTTGGGCTGCGCTCTTGTCGATGCTCGCGGCGTTTGTCTTCCTCTCCCTCAACGTAGAGATTGACTTCATCGCACGCGCAACTCCGTTCATCGTTGAGGGGATCTGGATCACCCTCGCCGTCTCCTCCGCATCGATCGTTCTGGCGACGCTCCTAGCCGCGATCGGCGCGCTCGGTCGCCTCTCTAGCAACGCGGTCGTCAACGCGCTCGCCTCGTTCTACGTCAGCTTCTTCCGCGGCACGCCGCTCATCTTGCAGCTGCTGGTCTGGTACCTCGCCCTGCCGCAAGTAGGCATCATTCTTGACCCGATCTTCTGCGCCATCGGCGCCCTCGGCATGAACTACGGCGCCTATATGACCGAGATCTTCCGCGCCGGCATCCAGGCAGTGCCGCTGGGTCAGCGCGAGGCCGCCGCAGCGCTCGGTATGTCAGGGAGCACAGCCTTCCGCCGGATCATCGCCCCTCAGGCGTTCCGAATCATCGTGCCAGCCATCGGCAACGATTTTGTCGCCATGTTGAAGGACTCCGCCCTCGCCTCGACCGTCGCGCTGCACGAGATCGTCTGGCGCGCACGAAACATCGGCCAGAAGGAGTTCAAGACCCTCCAGACCTTCATCATCGCCGCGATGATCTACTGGACGCTGACCATCGTCTTTACGGCGGTGCAGAATCGCATTGAGTCCCGCCTCGCCGCGGGCGACCGGAATAAGGCAGTGAAGGGGTGAGCGACATGAAGCAGCTCTCAACGACCCCCGCAGTGCATGCGCTCCACCCAGCTGAGAAGCCAGGCGTGCTGGTGAAGCCTGGCGCCGAGCCGGTGCTCAAAGCCACGAACATCACCAAGTGGTTCGGCGAGAACCACGTGCTCCGCGGCGCATCAATCACGGTGTGGCCGGGCGAGACCGTCTGCATCCTCGGGCGTTCGGGCTCAGGGAAGAGCACCTTCCTGCGCAGCTTGAACTTCCTCGAGGATCCAACCGACGGCACCGTTGAGATTGATGGCGTCATTGTGGGTGCCGACCCCTTCCATAAAGAGGGGAGTGAGCGACAGGATCGTATCCGCGAGGTGCGCATGCGCGCCGGCATGGTCTTCCAGGAGTTCAACCTCTTCCCGCATCTGAGCGTGATTGAGAACTGCGTTGAGGCACCAATTCACGTGAAGGGGATTCCGCGCAAAGAGGCAGAGGCGATCGCCGAGAAGTATCTCGCCAAGGTCGGACTACTCGAGAAGCGTGACGAGTACCCATCGCGACTCTCCGGCGGCCAGCGCCAGCGCGTCGCCATTGCGCGTGCGCTCACCATGCAGCCGAAGGTGCTCCTGTTTGACGAGCCAACGTCGGCGCTCGACCCAACGCTGGTCGGCGAGGTGCTCAAGGTCATGGCCGACTTGGCGCACGAAGGGCGCACCATGATCGTGGTCACCCACGAGATGGACTTTGCGCATGAGGCGGCCGACCGCGTCTACTACATGGATCAGGGCGAGTTCGCGGAGGTCGGGCCACCAGAGCAGGTGATCGACGCGCCGAAGGACCCACGCACCAAGGAGTTCCTCTCGCGCTTCCGCACCCTCGGCGCAAAGAAGTAGCCATGGCGGGCGGCGCACCCGACCTGCTCGTTGTTGGCGGCGGTGTCTGGGGCACCTGGACCGCGCTACACGCACGACGACTCGGCGCAACCGTTCAGTTGATTGAAGAGCGCGAGCCTGGCGGCCCTAAGACCACCTCTGGCGATTACAGCCGCATCATTCGCCATTCGCACGGCGAGGACGCGCTTCTGATGGGCTGGACGCAGCGCGCACTTCCTGCGTGGAAAGAGCTGGGCGAGCAGGCCGGCGAGCAGATCTTTGTGGAGAGTGGCGTCGCCTGGTTCGTGTCGGGCGATGGCATCTGGGAGGCGAACTCGGAGCAGCGCATGCGCGAGGCGGGTGTGCCGTGCGAGCGCATCACCCCCGAAGAGGCGCTGCACCGGTGGCCAGCGCTTGGGATCGACGGCCTCAGTTCGGTTCTCTATGAACCGACCGCCGGCTTCTTGCGCGCGGGGAACGGCGTGCGCGCAGCGGCGCGCATGTTCGAACGTGAGGGTGGCGTGATCGTGCGCGGTCGCGCAACGCCAGCCGCCGATGGCAGCGCGCTTGACGCCAGCGGCGCACCAATTACCGCAGGGGCAACCGTATGGGCAGCGGGGCCGTGGCTTCCTGAACTCTTCCCACAGCTCGTTGGCGCCGATGCTGAGGCATCCATTATTCCGGTGCGCCGCGACGCGATCTACTTCGATGCGCCGAACATGGGTGTCGGCGACATGCCGACCTGGATCGACGAAGGGCTCGCCGTTTGGGGGATTCCGAACGACCAAGGCCACGGCGTAAAGGTTGGCCCGGAGTTTGATGCGGGAAACTTCGATCCGAGTAACTGGCCCGACGAGGCGCATCCGACATCGATTGCACGGGCTCGTGAGTGTGCGGTGCGATTCCCTGCACTGAAGAGCGCGCCGATCAAGGAGACGCGCGCCTGCCAGCACGAGCGCACCAAGAGCGGCCACTACGTGCTTGATCAGCATCCCGAGAGCCCTACGATCTGGCTCGCGGGCGGCGGCTCAGGACACGGCTACAAGCAGGGGCCGATGGTGGGCGAGCTGATGGCGCGCGCTGCGTTGAACAACAACCCAATCCAACTGCCCGACCGACGCTTCAAGCTGCACGATCGCAGCGAGGGACCGTCGAGCCCGATGGGAGAGATGGGGCTCGCCTAGCCCCGAGCGTTACTCCGCGGCGGCGGCGAGCTTTGCGGCGATGGCGGCACGCGCCGCCTGGCGATCACTGAAGTCGATCCCCTCCATGTCGCCTGGGGCGAGGCCGGCGGCCCAGCCGCGCGAGGTTCGGTTCCCGTCGGCGGCGTAGCGGTCGGCAACCATCAGGTCGAAGGCCTGCACGCTCGCCTCGAGTTCGGTGTATCGCCCTGGCGGCAGCATGGATGAGGCGGTGCCGCGCTGCTGCAGTTCGCACACGTGCCAGTCCTGGCGATTCGTCATATCCCAGAAACCGTGCGCGTCGGAGAAGTCGTAGTCGGGGAGCTTCAGCGTGTCGGGGTGCAGGTACCAGTCGCAGACGACGCGCGATCGGCCTGGGCCGAGCGGCTCAATCATGTGCACCATCAGGTAGTCGGGGTGCAGCGAGAGGAGCAGGTTTGGCCAGACGGCGAAGTACTGGATGCGCTTCGCGTCGGTCTCGGTCATCCCCTTCAGCCACGGGCGCGAGTGCGATCCCTTGTCGAGTCCCATGGTGAGCGCCTCGCCGACGAGCGGCTGCCAGCCGCCCTTCCACCAGCCGCGTGCCGGAATATCTTCACCAAGGTCGTACGGCGTGAGCGCGTTCAACTGTGGATGCACCCCTGGGCAGTGGTAGCACTCGGAGTAGTTCTCGACGAGGATCTTCCAGTTGGCCGCAACATCGTAGGTTTCGCGCTGGGCGAGTCGCAGTGGCCCAAAGTCGAAGCGCGCGAACACATCGACGAGGTCGTCGAGATAGGTGAGGAGCGGTTCGGCTTCCTTGTCGAGCGTGAGGAAGACAAATCCCTGCCACGTCTCGCAGCGCAGCGGCACCAGGTCGTAGTCGCCCGGGTTGAAGCGCTTCAGGTCTTCAGTGTGCTTCGCCTTCTGGAGCTTGCCGTCGGGGCTGTAGACCCAGGCGTGATACGGGCAGACGATCTTCTTCACTTCGCCGCAGTCGGGCTTCCCGTCGGCCGGCCCCTCAATCAGGGTGGCGCCGCGATGGCGGCAGGCATTGATGAAGGCGTGCAGGTTGTTGTCCTCGCCGCGCGAGATGATCACCTGCTCGCCGGCGAACTCCAAGAGTCGGTACGAGCCAACGTTCGGCGTCTCCTCTTCGCGGCCGACGCAGCGCCACTCATGGCGGAAGATCTCCTGCGACTCCCAGTCGAAGATCGCCTGCTCATGGAAGACGCGTGGCGGGAACATGTCGGCCTCGTCGAATGGGCGACGCACGGCAGCAATGGCGGCCGGGTCGAGCGGGGCGGGGCGCTTCGCAACAATCATGCCGCTATGGTGCCACGCCGCGGGGCTATTTGAGCGGGGCGTTGAGGGTGTAGACCCCTCCGCTGCGGTCGGTGACCGTGATGGAGACCTCCCCTTCACGGTTGAGCGTCGCCTTCCCCGTGCTCCCTGCGTCATCGCTCAAGGCGAGGCTGCCGTACGCCCGAACCGTGGTCCCCCGGAGCGAGGGGGCGAGCTCGGTCGTGACGGTGCCTCGCGCCTCCCCGCGCCAGGCCAGGAGCGGCGCGCCACGCCCCCGCGTCGTTTGAAACGAGAACTGCGACGGTGCCGCCATGCCGAGTCCGCGCAGCCCAACCGTTGTTCCTAGGATGCGTTCGTTGCCGACGAAGCGCCCGACGCCCTCAACCTCGGCCGAGATCTCCGCGGCAAGATCGCCGCGAGCGCCTACCGACTTCGCGGTGATGGCCGATGAGGTCTCTCGGTCCGTTTCGCTCACACTGCGCTCGCTCGAGAAGCTCGGCTGTCGATACCCCCGCCCGTAGCTGGTCGACGCCGCAACGGCGTAATAGGCGAAGCAGACGAGTGCGGCTGCGGGGATTGGTCCGCCTGGTCGTCGAACGGCAAGTAGCTGCTGCAGTGGCTCCAAGATCACGGTCTTGGCCGCGCGACGGGCGAGATACTGCAAGAAGGTGGTGCCATCCGTCTCGTAGTCGGCGCGGGCGTCGGCGCTCGGACGGAATGGGGTGCGCGTCAGGCGTTCGTTCAATCGTTCTTTCATTCGACCATCCTACGCCCTTCTCGTGGTGCTACGGCTACACTCCTGCAGATGTCCACCCGAGTCGCCTCCCGTGCTGCTGCCGCTGACCTTGCGATTGCCGCCGCACTCTGGGGCGGCATGTATGTGGTCTCGGCGGAAACCTTTGCCGCGATCCCACCGGCAACGCTGGGCCTGCTTCGCCTGGCGATTGGCGTTGCCGCGCTGGCCACCTTCGCCGCACTTCGCAGTGAGTCACTCGGCTGGGCGAAGGCCCCGAAAGCTGCGGTGTTGCGTGCCGGCATCGCGGTTGCCGCGTCGATCCTTCTGCAGTTTGCTGGCACCGCACTGACCTCTGCGGTCGAGGGGTCGGTCGTGACGATGGCAACCCCAGTCTTCGTGCTGATTTTTGGTCGGCTCCTGGAGGGAATTCGCGTGCCGCGCCAGGCGTGGTTCGGCATCGTGCTGGCAGCGATCGGCGTTGGAGCGCTGGCGCTTCGCAGCACCGGTGCTGAGGGTCTTGTCGCCGACGC
>SHYI01000008.1 GCA_009692905.1 Chloroflexota bacterium | reverse complement strand
CAGATACATATCCGCCTTGGCTCTTCACCACACTCGTGAGCTTGGTAAGGCTGGTATCGACATTCTCGACCTCGAGGGTAAAGGTGCCGGTCCGAATCACGTCGATGCGGTCACCAGTAATTGAGCCGTCACCTGGGAGGGCGGTTGGGGCACCACCGGTGTCCCCTTTCTCCTGTGGGCTAGAGGCGCCGCCACTGGCACCAAAAAAGAGGGCCCCAAACCCGCCGCTGGCGCTAAGGGCCAGTACGAGTGCAGCCACCACGCCAATCTTTGCGGGAGAACTGAACGTGGGGAGGGTGAGTGATCCGATCTTCATGGGGTGCACCTCAACTTGGACGTTCGCAGGGGAACGCCTCATCCCCGTAACGCTGCCTGGGGGCGTCGGGTTCCTGGGCGCCTAGAAGAGACCGACGATCTCCCCGCCGTGCTCTAGATCCAAGTCGATGCGCTCACCGCCAGGGGACTTGTTGAGGCCTGGCATCAGGCGCATATCGCCGCACACGGCAGTAATAAAGCCGGCACCAGCGGCCAGGGTGACCGCCTTCACGGGGACCCGGAAGCCTGTTGGGCGCCCGAGCTTGCTCGCATCATGGGAGAGCGAGTACTGCGTCTTCGCCATGCAGATCGGTAGGTGCCCGTAGCCGAGCTCTTCCAGGCGCGCGAGTCGCTTCGCCGCAGCGGGCGCAATGTCAACGCCATCTGCGCCGTAAATGCGCTTGGCGATCGTCTCGATCTTCTGCGCGAGTGGCATGTCGTCGGCGTAGATCGGCGCAAACTTTGCCTCGCCTGAACTCGCGGCCGCCCACACCGCTTCAGCTAGCGTGGCTGCACCAGCGCCGCCATTGGTGAAGTGCGTGGTGACCACGGCGGCGCGAGCCCCCGCAGCGAGGGCGACGCTGCAAATCGCCTCATGTTCGGCGGCGGTGTCCGTTGGGAAGGCATTCACGGCCACCACTACCGGGATGCCGAAGGCGCGGACGTTTTCGATCTGCTTCACAAGATTCTGTGCGCCAGCGGTGACCGCCGCGACGTTCTCGGCGCTGAGCGCTGGATCGAGTGGCTTACCGGCAACAATCTTGCCGACGCCGCCGTGCATCTTGAGCGCGCGAACGGTTGCCACAATCACCGCCGCATCAGGGGCGAGGCCAGAGGCACGGCACTTAATGTTAAAAAACTTCTCCGCTCCCATGTCGGCGCCAAAGCCCGCCTCGGTCACAACGATCTCGTTTGTGGCGAGTGCGGCACGATCGGCGATGATGGAGTTGTTGCCGTGGGCGATATTTGCGAATGGACCAGCGTGTACAAACGCGGGGCCGCCTTCAAGTGTTTGCAGCAGGTTCGGCTTGATTGCATCGCGCAGCAGCGCGGCCATAGAGCCAGCAACTTTCAAGTCTTCGGTGGTGACGGGTTTACCATCAAGGGTTTCGGCGACCACAATGCGGCCGAGCCGCGCACGAAGATCGGCAAGATCTGATGCGAGCGCGAGCACTGCCATGACTTCACTCGCAACGGTGATGACGGTTTCTGATTCGCGAACGACGCCGTTCTCACGACCACCGAGCCCAATGATCGTCTTGCGAATTGCGCGATCGCTGATGTCAACGACGCGCGGCCAGGTGATGCTGCGCAGGTCGATGTTGAGCGCGTTGCCGTGATGCAGATGATTGTCGAGGAACGCCGCCGCAAGGTTGTGTGCGGCGCCAATCGCATGCACGTCACCAGTGAGGTGCAGGTTGAACTCCTCCATCGGAATCACTTGGCTGTAGCCGCCGCCTGCGGCGCCGCCCTTGATGCCGAAGACCGGCCCGAGGCTCGGCTGTCGAATCGCGACGGCGGCGCGGTGGCCAATCTTGTTGAGGCCCTGCGCGAGCCCGACGGTGGTGGTGGTCTTTCCTTCGCCGAGTGGCGTTGGGCTGATCGCGGTGACCACAACGTACTTGCCGCGTGCGCCGTTCTTCTCTAGGCGCTCGATCCCCTCAATGGAGAGCTTCGCCTTGGTGCGGCCGTACGGCTCAACCTCATCATCATGAAACCCGAGCGCCGCCGCCACCTCGCCAATCGGCTTCGGCGTAACGCCACGTGCAATCTCAAGATCTGAAGGAAATCCCATGTCTTGAGTCTACGCTCGCCCGCGCACGAGGCGCTCGGCGGCCTGCGCTGCGTGGAGCGCCAAGATCGCACTCGTCATTGGCCCCACGCCACCGGGCACTGGGCTCAGGCCGCCCGTCTCGCCGAGCAGAGCCCCAACACTGGGGGCATCAACATCGCCCACGATCGTTTCGCCACTCGGATGAATGCCGACATCGATCACCACGGTGCCTGGCGACACATGCTCTCCGCGCACCAAGCCGCGCACGCCCGCAGCCACCACGAGCACGGAAGCGGTGCGCGTGACTACCCCTAGATCGGGCGTCTTGGAGTGGGCGACCTCAACATGCGCCCCCGCAGCCTCTAGGAGCTGGGCCACGGGCCGGCCAACGATGGCGCTGCGCCCCACAACGACCGCGGCTCGCCCCTGGAGCGGGATCTCGTACGCCCGCAGCAGCTCCATCACCGCCGCCGCGGTGGCGGGGAGGAGTGATGCGTCATGGGTGCCATCGGCAAGCCGCTCGGCGTTCACGAGGGTGATGCCGTCAATATCTTTTCCAGGTGCGATCGCAGCGGCAACGATCTCTCGCGAGACACCGCTAGGAAGTGGCGACTGCAGAATGATCCCCGCAACGTTCTGATCCGCTGAGAGTGAAGTGAGGGAGGCGAAAATCTCAGCCTCAGTTGCCGTCGAACCAAGTTCAACACGACGACCGACGAGTCCGGTCGCGCTTACCTGCTTGAGCAGTCGGTCAACGTAGAGGAGCGAATCTGGCTCGCTTGTTGCAATCACCACGGCGATCTCTGGCGCCGTGCCGTGCGCGTCGGCGATTGCGTGTGCTGCAATCTCAGTGGCGCGCGCCGCGATCTGCTTGGCAAATGGCTGCGCGGCGAGCCGTCGCGTCATCGCGAGCTACGACTGTGTGCTGCGCTCAAGCGCCGCAACAGATGTCGTGGTCTGATTCGCTAGTGTCGCGCGTCTCTCGGGGTTATCAATGAACGGAAGATTGACCTCAATATTCTCCGCGGCACTCAAGCCCGCAGCGCGTGCAAATCGCAGCGCAACCTCGAGGTCGCTCGCGGCACTAACCAAGCTGCGGCCAGTAAGTAGTCGCGCAGCCTCTGCAACAGAGGTGATTGCGCGAAGCATTTTTAGTGGAACCTCTGCGGCACGCTCGGCCGCTGCAGACATTGCACGACCGCGCACTTCGCGCTCGCCCTCTTCCACTTTCGGAAGTCGCATCGCTTGAATGAACGCGTCATACGCGTTTGCATCGTCATCTGCAAGAGCGAGCAACTCACCACGAATCACTGCCATCTGCGCAGCGGTGCGTTGCTGCAGTGCGGCGTCGGCGCTCTCGGGGCTCTTCTTCAGTGAGAGTCCAGCGACCATCTCAACCAGCGCAGCAGCTGCTGCGCCGCTCACTGCGGCGGCTGCTCCGCCACCGGGCGCGGGCGTCGGTGCGGCAAGTGCCGTAAGAAAATCAGCGAGTGTTTGCTTGGCGAACGATGTCATCTGCGCATCCTATCGTGAGAGCCGCGCAGCGGCGGCGCAAGGCGCTGGTTAGTCGGCCTGTAGATCGCGCGGGCCGCTGCCATTTCGGCGAGCGAGTGAGAGTGCGACTGCAAGAGAGACGATGAGCCCAGCGAGCACGCCGAGCTCCCAGAGGATCGGCTCAAGGTTGCCACCCTCACTCAAGATTCGCTCAGCCTGGGCGGTAACGACCAACACTCGTCGCACTACTGCAACGAGACCGATGATGAGGAAGGGCTCCAGGATGAGTTGAGTGCGTGCAAGCGAGAGCCGCAACGTATAGAGCAACTCCGCAATGATGAAAACGAGGAGTACGCGATCAAGAATCAGGAGCGCTGCGTCAATGCCGCCCTCTTGGATCCCCTCAGCAACGAGCCCGACGGTATCTGCGCCGATCAGGGCGATCGCAATGACCAAGACGCCAGCAAGGGCGATATCAAGGGTGATCTCGAGACCGTGCAGCACACCGCGGGCGCGACCGACGACGCCGGTGAGGACCGGGCCGAGGACGTGTTCCGTTGGCGACGAGGTTCTAGTGCGCGATTGCCGCTTCATGCCGCCCATTATGGCAGGAGCTATGCGTGGACGAGAACTGGCTCCATCTCGGGGATCCCCGAAGCGAATGGCAGGGTCGCCCATGCATCGTCAAACGCCTGGATTGACCAGGCGCCCGTGCGGCGCGAGAAGCTCAGAACGAGCGCGGCATCTTCGGTCTCGATCTCCCACAGGGTGCGAGGGCCGTCGCTGGCGCTGAAGACGCCGTATTCGCGGCGGAGCGCGAGGACCTGGGTCACCTTGCGGCTGATCCCCTCGAAGGCGACCGCGGTTGGGGCGCCGGTGCGCCAGTGTGCCGTCACGGCTACCGCGACTGGGCTAATTGGTTGCATTGCCATCCTGAACCTCCTCCCCTCGTGGGGGTCTGCATTAGAACATCTGTTCGTAGTGTCATAGAACATCCGTTCTGTGTCAAGGGGGGGACCTGTGCGAGAATCGGGCTCCAACGGGGGGCGCCCAGCCCCCCAGCCACGAGAGAAGGAGCCCAACTGATGAAGGTGATCTTGACCGCCAATGTGCCCAAGCTCGGCAAGGCCGGAGACCAGAAAGAGGTCGCCGGGGGGTACGCCAAGAACTTCCTCTTCGCTAATGGTCTGGCGATCCCAGCCATCGGCGGGGCCGCGTCGCAGGTTGCTGCAGGGATCGCCTCCCGCGCCGCAAAGCAGGATCGCCAGCGCGGTGAGGCCGAAGGCTTCGCACAGCGCATCAGCTCCACCACGCTCACCATGGGCGTCAAGGTCGGCGAGGGTGGCAAGCTCTTCGGCTCCATCACTACGAAAGAGATCGCAGAGGCGCTCGATCGCCGCGGCATTAGCGTTGAGAAGCACCAGGTAATGCTCGACGAGCCGCTGAAGCAGCTCGGCTCCTACAAGGTGCAGATCAAGGTTGCGGCACATCTCGTCGCTGAGTTGACGGTCGTCGTCGAGCCGAAGGGCTGATCACGACCCGTCGCGTTCTGCACGTCGACCTTGACGCGTTCTTCGCGTCGGTTGAGATTCGTGACAATCCGTCGCTCGCCGGCAAGCCCGTTGCCGTTGGCTACGGTGAGGGTTCCCGTGGCGTGATTTGCGCCGCGTCGTATGAGGCGCGCGCGTTCGGTGTTCGCGCCGCAACATCGGTGCACGTCGCGCGTGCGCGTTGCCCAGACCTCATTCTCATTCCGCCACGCCACGATCGCTACAGCGATGTCTCGCGCGAAGTGATGGAGGTGCTCGGCGGCTGGAGCCCCATCGTTGAGCAGGTCTCAGTCGACGAGGCGTATCTCGATCTCAATGGGACCGAGCAGCTGCACGGCTCACTAGAAGATGCCGGCCGCGGAATTCGCGCCGCAGTGAAATCCGCAACGGGCTTAACGATTAGCGTTGGTGGCGCGTCAAGCAAGCTGGTAGCCAAGATTGCTGCTGGCGCAGAGAAGCCAAACGGCCTGACGATTGTTCCGCCGGGGAGTGAGGCCGCGTGGCTTGCACCGCGGAAGGTCGGCGTGATTCCTGGCATCGGTCCGGTTGCGCAGAGCGTCTTGCGCGAGCTTGACATTCTCACCTGCGGCGATCTTGCTAACGCACCTGATGATCATCTCATTCGACGTTTCGGTGATCGCGGACCCGATCTCAAACTCTTGGCACGCGGCATTGACGACACGCCGGTCGATGATGGTGGCGAACGAAAGTCACTCGGTCGCGAGATGACGCTTGATGACGACATTGCTGATCCAGAGGCGCTTGAGACGTTGCTCTTGGGTCTAGTCGAAGAGGTGTCGTACTCACTGCGTAGCGAGGGTTTGCTTGCGCGCACCGTCACGCTCAAGCTGAAAGATGCCGAGTTCCAATCCATCACGCGCCAGGTAAAGCTTGCACAGCCGTCAGATCTCGCTGGCCCAATCTTCGAAGCGGCGCGTGCACTCCTTGAGAAGACCGCGCGCGGCAGCGCCTATCGGCTCATTGGTGTCTCGACCTCAGACCTTGGTGAGGATGAGCAACTTGCACTCTTTGACGGCGCGGCGCAGGCACGCGAGCGCACCATCACCGCAGCCGCCGACACCATGCGCCGGAAGTACGGTGAGGATGCAATTACGCGCGCGCGACTCCTCGAAGACGAGTAGCCGCGCAGCCGCTATTCGATCACAAACTCAATCAGCGTCACGTCGTACAGAGCAGCGCGATTACCGATCGAATCTCCCACCGAGAACCAGAGCCGATAGCGGCCGGGTGTCGCATCGTCTCGCAGCGTGATGGTCTGAACGAACTGCTCCCAACCAACGCCACCATTTCTGGCGATCGTGTCGAGGCCCATATCAGAAGCCCAGGGTTGGCCTGCGTCGTTGGTGGTGCGTCCATTCGGCCCATCCACCCAGGCCACAACGTAGGCAATGCCACTCTCATCTGTTGCGTACGTTGAGACAGAGAGCGTGCTCCCGGCGGCAACCTCTCCGAACCAGTTGATGCGTGAACTCGCAATCACTGGCACGCGCACATCACTACTACCACCAACCAAATCGAAGTCGTAGGTCACGAGCAGTGTCTCGCCTGAAGCATCAGGGAAGGTGCACTCGCAACCGATCCGCACGATGTAACCGGCGCTCGGCGCGTTCGATGGCACGAGGCAGCTGATCTCATATTCGCCGTCGCGCTGATCACCACTTACGCGAACCGCTGCCACGCCAAACCCGCACCAACTTGACACCCAACCACTTGGGCCGCCAACGAAGGCAACGGGGGCCTGGTAGCCAGATGGATCCGTCATGCGGAAGCGGATCACCAGCGGTGTGCCCGCTCGCACTTCAGCTGGCACTCGGACGTTCGTAATCTGCGCTGGCTCAAAGGTGCCGTCTCCGCCCCCGACAGGTGGCAGTGGGCGCTCAAGATCCAGCATGTCGCCGCCAGGCATCTCTGATGTTGGATCGGAATCTGTTCCGTCACCGGCTCCATCAGCGGGTGGCGGAGTCTGTCGCGCTCCGGAGTCTTTGTAGTAATCCCCAAGCTCCAGGGAGGCGAGTTCGTTCCCCTCCGCATCGCGGGCAACAACTCTTCCAGTCACCTGTCCGCTCGTTGATGGCCACCACACCGCAAATTGACCAGCGCTGTTTACCGATGCAGAGAAGTCTTCTGACTCCTGACCAACAACAGCGACGTCAACAGTTCCTTCTGGCGCCTGACCCGAAAGAACCATGACCATCTCGCTCATCCACTCTGTTCCAGCCATGAATTCAATGTTCAGCTGCGCAGCGTTCTGCGCAACAGGCTCACTGAGCATCGCTGGTCCGCGAACCAGCGCTCCCGAATCATCACTAAGAAGCATGCAGTGCAATCGAAGTGTAGGAGTTGACCACACGACCAAGCTCGCGTTGCCACGTGTATCCACGAGGTCGAGTGATTCATCGGAGATCAGTTCAAGCTGCTGCGCCGTAATCGGCATTCCCTCCGTACATACCGTTTTTAATTCGGCAGAAGGGGCGAGAGGGCTGGTATCCGCAGTTGGGCTCCACGCCAGCGTGGCGCGAGTTGGCTGAGCGAAGCTAACCACCGAGATGGCGAGTGCCGCAGCGATCGCAATCGGCACAACAAAGGAGCGTCGTGGCGCAGCATGCGCGGTCACACCTGGCTGTTGCCGTGCCAGTCGTCCAGCAAGTGCCGTACGCTTCGCGCGGCTCGCACCGGAGGCGCCTCGCGCTGGGTCCGCCTGCTTCAGTCTCTCTAGTGGGTCCACGATCTACCTCCAGCTGTCCATCTCATGAGCGCATCGATACCTGCGCCTACTCTCTCTATGTCGCCTAGGCTGTCACTCTTTCACGCCTGTTTCAGCAGATCGCGCATGCGGCGCTTTGCCCGGTGGATGCGAATCGCTGCAGCGTTGGCGCTGATCCCCAGGACCTTCCCCACCTCACGGGCGGGGAGCTCATCCCAGACGGCGAGGAGGAGAGCCTCGCGATCGCGCTCTGGGAGCGCGCTGAGGGCGGCCGAGATCTCAGGCTCACGAGAGATCACGGGGGCGGGGGCGGCGGGGAGGAGCTGGGTCACGAATCTACCAAGGAGGGACTCGCGTCGAAGGCGCTTCCGGCGCATGTTGGCGAGGACCTTGCGGCAGATGCCAATGGACCATCCGACCTCAGATCCCTTCGGGATTCGCTCAGGCTGTTGCCAGAGGAGCAGCATGGTTTCGCTGACGGCGTCTTCAGCCTCTTCGGGCGACGCTCGGCGCAGGGCATATCGCCGGGTCGGCTCGTACACGCGATCAATCAACGCCTCAAGCTCACCCACGTCGTACACCCTGCCCCCCAGATGTCCCCTTGCTCTCTAGGAATACGTGTCGCAACTCTACGCATCCTTTCAGAGGGTTGTGCCACCCACTTGACACAGTTCCGAACAGGCGTTCTAATACCCCTATGACCCGACATGATCAGGACCGCAAGACGAGGATCCTCCAGGCGATCGCCGAGGGGATCCGCCGTTCAGGCACCCCGCCAACCGTGCGAGAGATCGCCGACCTGGTCGGCCTCGCCGCCCCCTCCGCCGTACACCACCACCTCGAGACCCTCGAGCAGGAGGGGCTGATCGAGCGTGGCGCTGGCCTTTCGCGCTCCGTGCGCCTTACCGCCCGCGGCCGCTCCCTTCTGGAGATCGACAGCGAACTCGAGACGACGAACCTGCCGATGGCCGCCCGTGAGCTGGTCGTTGTGGGGCAGATCGCCGCCGGTGGGCCGATCGAGGCCTACGAGGAGCGCTCCGAGACGGTCGCTGTCCCTGAGTTCATGTCGACCCCTGACTCGTACCTGCTGAAGATTCGTGGCGATTCCATGATCGATGCCCAGATCGCCGACGGCGACTATGTGGTGATCAAGCCGAGCAAGGTGGCCGCCGATGGCGACATCGTGGTCGCCCAGGTCGAAGAGAACGAGGTCACGCTGAAGCAGCTCTTCCGCGAGACCGGTCGGGTTCGCCTGCAGCCCGCCAATAAGGCCTACAAGCCGATGTACTACCCGACCGTGAACGTGCAGGGTGTGCTCGTCGGCGTTCTTCGCCGAGTTCACTAACCTTCGCCTCGGCGCCGGGCGCCGACTTATCCACAGCCGAAGGGGCCCGATCCCCTCTTCGTGGAGAGATTGGGGCAGATTTGTGGGCATCCACCTAGAGCGTCAACGGCGCGGCTGAGAGAATACGAACATGACAAGCCAACTCCCACCACAGTCCTCCGAGGCCGAAGAGTCCGTACTCGGCGCCATCCTGATTGACGGCGATGCGATTACCGAGGTCTCCGAAACGCTCAAGGCATCGGACTTCTACAAGCCGGCGAACAGCAAGGTCTACGCCGCTGTTCTTTCGCTCTACGAGCTGCGCCAGCCGATCGACATCCTCACAGTTTCCGAAGAGCTTGAGCGCCGCGGCCAGATCGAAGAGATCGGCGGACGTGCAGCACTCGCCGATCTCTGCGACCGCACACCAACGGCGGTGCATGCCAAGCAGTACGCAAAGATCGTGGAGCGCAAGGCGGTGCTGCGTGGACTGATCAGCGCCGCCGGCCGCATTGCATCAATCGGCTACGAAGATCCCGCAGATGCGATTGAGGCGATCGATCGCGCCGAGTCGGAACTCTTTGCAATCAGCGAGCGCCGTACAGTGTCGGGATTCACCGCACTCGAAACGCTGCTGAGTGAAGCATATGACCGACTTGACCATTTGCATCAGAACCGCGGGCAGCTGATGGGCCTGCGCACCGGCTTCACCGACATTGACAGCAGGACGCAAGGGCTGCAAGCCTCCGATTTCATCGTGCTCGCGGCGCGACCGTCGGTTGGTAAGACCTCGCTCGCGCTGAACATTGCCGAGTACGCCGCGGTGCGCGAAGGGAAGTCGGTCGGCGTCTTCTCACTCGAAATGAGCAAGGAGCAGTTGGTGCTGCGTCTGCTGTCGAGCGTCACCAAGATTGACTCGTTTAAGTTACGCAGCGGTTTCCTCGGAGAGATGGACTTCCCAAAGATTGCTGGCGCAATGGAGACCCTTTCGCGCGCCAAGATCTTCATCGACGACACGGCGAGCATCTCAGTGATGGAACTGCGCACCAAGGCGCGACGACTCAAGATGGAGCACGGACTTGATCTACTCATCGTGGACTACCTGCAACTGATGCAGCCTGGCTCTTCGGGGCGCGAGTCCAACCGCGTGCAAGAGGTCTCCGAGATCTCGCGTGGCCTTAAGGCGCTCGCCCGTGAACTTGGCATTCCAGTGCTCGCGCTGAGCCAGCTCTCGCGTCAGATTGAGATGCGCAGCGACTCGAAGGAGCCACGCCTCTCCGACCTACGTGAGTCGGGGGCGATCGAGCAGGATGCCGACATGGTGATCTTCTTGTGGCGCAAGGCCGATCGCATTGAGGAGAGCGATGCCGTTGGTGAGGCGATTGACTTCAGTATCGCCAAGCACCGCAACGGCCCAACCGGGAAAGGGCAGCTCTACTTCATGAAAGAGCAGACGCGCTTCGTTAACTTGGTTCGCGAGCGCAGCGATGGTGCACAGGGCGGAGGCGAGGGCGAGCCAGTAATGTAGCGACATGAACTTCATGTTGCTCCGACCTGGAATGCGCCGCGCCTCGTATCTCTACCTCGTGGTCGGCATCATGCAGGCCTTCTATCTCCCCTTCACCTCAATCGTCTTCCGCGATCGCGGCGTCTCTTTCGAGGCGATCGGGCTCGTGGGCGCGATTAACTCAATCCTTGCGCTTGCTGCGGCGCCCATCTGGGGACACCTTGGCGACGCGACCCTCGGCCGCGTCGCAACATTCCGCATCGCGATCTTCGCCACCGCCATCGGGGTGTTTGCATTTGCGGCAGGCCCCGTAGCCGGCATTCCCGGTTCAATGCTCGCCGCCTTCGCGGGCGCGGGGATTGTGCCGCTCCTCGACGCCATCGGTATGGAGCGACTCGCTGAGGTGAAGGGGAACTGGGGAACGTTGCGCGCTGTCACGAGCGCCAGCTACGCCGCAACCGGCCTAGTTAGCGGCGTTCTCGTGGTTGCTGGCGGCGCATTTCTTGTTGGGCCGCTCTATGGGGCCGGGGCGCTGATCGTTCTTATGGGGACCCTTGGTCTTCGCGTTACACACCGACGCCATCGCGTTGTGAGCGAAGACGAACTTGAGGCAGAGCGCAGTGAGCTTGCGGGCGGTAACGCAGAGATTGCGGTTGCTGGTGATTGGCGAGATCGATTCGGTACGGTGAGCTTAGCGTTCGCACAGTCACCAAAACTTCTCTCGTTTCTCCTCTTGAGTCTCTTGGTCAACCTAGGTGCAGGCATCTTCTACTCCTACGGTGCGCTGCGCATTCAAGAGGTTGGGGGGAACGCTGCGATGGTGACACTCAGCGCAGCGATCTCTGCAGCCGTCGAAATTCCATTCTTTCTGATTGGCGGCGCCGTTGCACTTCGCTTCGGCATGCGCGCTGTCTATTCCATCGGTCTGTTTGCTCTTGGGCTCTGCTGTTTCGGCTATGCCTTCAATTTTTCGCCGTTCGCGCTTAGCGCTATGCGCGGCCTCGTTGGTGTTGGATATGCCTGCACGCTCCTCGGGAGCGTGTTGACGGTACGTGCGATTGTCCCACTGCAGCTGCAGGCAACTGGGCAGGCGCTCTTCCAGGCGGTGTCATTTGGCCTTGCCATCTCTGTCTCTTCGATTGTTGGCGGGGTGATCTATGGCGAGATCGGCGCGTTCCCGGTCTTCGTACTTGGTGGAGCCATTCTGATCGGATCAGTACCGTTCGCCTGGCGGATCTTGCGGGTGGACGCAGCGCCGACGACTATCTAGTGCTTTCTGTCGCGCGAGCGCGCGCGGCAATTTTTCCGAGATGGCGACGGAATTCGATGGAAGCCTGATCCGGCCCTGCGATATGCAGCTCCGCTGAGAGGTCAACGGGTAGTGCCTCAGGGCGCTGCGATTCAGTGATCGGCTGATCTTGATCAAGGATGAGTCGCTGGAAGTCGGCGAGCTCTCTGTCGTCTGATGGATCGAGGCGATAGCTTCGTGCGTTCCAGGTGAACGTTCTCGTCTCCTTTGATGAGAGGGGGGACGCAGCCATAAAGAGAACGAAGCGGTTCCCCTCGGGAAGTTGCTGGTCAAGGGTGACGGAGTACGGCAGGTGCACGGTGTAGGTCGTTGGATCACGTTGCACCTTCGCGCCCGGCGCGCCATCGCCCTTCACGCTGGTTTGCGGCTCTTCGAGCGCGATCTGGAAGCTGATCGTTGTTTCGGTGCTCTCCACCACATGGTCGGGGCTGAGCGGCTTCGCGCGGTCGCCGAGAATCCCCTCGTGCACCCAGGGGAAGTGACTGAAGTCGATGAAGTTCTCGATGCGCCGCGCGGGTGAACACTGCCAGTCGTAGGTGGTGATTGGGATGGTGCGCAGCGAAGGATCACCCCACCATGGCGCCTCAGGGAGCGGATAGAGCGGCGCCGGATGCTCCCAGCCGCCAGGGCCTGGCTCAAGGAGCACCCAGACGAGGCCGAGGTGCTCAACGGCGGCGTAGCGCTCAATGCGTGCGCGGCGCGGAATCGCGCGGCCGTGGACGGCGGGGATGCGCTTCACCTCGCCGCTCTGGCCGTAACTCCAGCCGTGATACGGGCAGACCAGGCAGGCCTCCCCTGTGGCTGGGCTCCCATCAGGTGCTGGGCTTGTGCCCGGGTCGACCCAGCCGAGCGAGAGGGCGGTGCCGCGGTGCACGCAGAGGTCTGGGAAGGCGGCAACCGTGTCGCCCAGTCGGGCGACGACCATCGTCTCGCCTGAGAGGCGGATCGGGAGTGGTCGGTCGGTCAGCTCGCCGCTCTGGCAGACGGGCATCCATGCCGAGCGGAGCGCCTGGTCGAGGGCCACCTCGCCGGCGGCATCAAGGTCGTTGGGGCCCGCCTCGCCCGGAAGCGCCGCCTCGCCGAGGCTGCTCATCGCTGGCCGAAGATCTCCATCATCAGCGCAATGAAGCGCGGGGCGTTGGCGTCGAAGGCGACGTCGGCGTTCGGCTCCTTGCCGCCGCGATGGTGCGTATCCACGACGGTGCGCCCAAGGGTTAGCGTGCCCGTGGTCTCCACCGCAACGTGGCAACGCTTCGTGGTGATGATGCCTGGCTCCACCAGTGCCGCAACGCAGAGCGCGTCGTGCACTGGCGCCGACTCTGGAACGTCCATCTTCTGGCTGCTCTCGTAACTGCCGATGCGTCGCTTGATCACCGTCTCGGTCGCCATGCCTGCAGGTGTGCCGAGCGCACCGAATGCCGCGCACTCCTTTGCGGTGACGAGCGCCTTATGCGTTGCGTCGAGCGGCACCATCAGCACATCCTTGAATCCCGCCTCAAAGACGCTCGCGGCGGCTTCAGCGTCAGCCCAAATGTTGAACTCCGCCGACGCGGAAATGTTCGGCACCTCGTGCCCGCCGCCCATGATGATCAGTTTCGGCACCCACTCGGCGAAGCGTGGCTCTAGCGCAACGGCGGCCGCGATATTTGTGAGTGGCCCAATCGGCATCAACGTGATCGGCTGCGTGGCGTTGCGGTAGGTCTCGATCAGGTACTCCACCGCGCGCTCAGAGGCTGGCTTGCTCGCACTGCGCGGAATATCGAGATAGGTGCCGTGTGGGTCCTGCACGCTATCGGTTTTGAAGAATCGCTCCGACGGCATCGCCTTGCGTACCAGTGGTCGCGGGAATCCGGCGTGCACAGGAATGTGCCCCTTGCCGATCAGCTCCAGCACCGAGAGTGAGTTCGTTGTTGTTGCGTAGAGTGGCGCGTTGCCGAACACGGTTGTCACACCGATCAGGTCAATTTCGGGGTGCAGCGCGGCGAGCATCAGCGCTACGGCGTCATCGGTCCCCGTGTCGCAGTCAATGATCAGGCGGTGCTTGGTGCTCATGGGGGGATTGTAGGGGCGGGCGCACACCACTGCGGCGCGTGATGCGCGGCTGATACGTCGGCGGTACGCGACGCTGATTCAGTATCCGCCCAGCCGATCCGCGGGCGCCGCCCACGGCGGCGCGACGTGGAGGACTCCACCATGATGAAGACCCCTCGTGTTCATCCAGCTCGGCCCCGCATCGACTCTGCACTCGACGAGCTCACCGATGGTGGGCTGGCCCTTATTTGCGGCAGTGCTGGGTACGGCAAGAGCAGCGCCGTCGCCGCGTGGGGCATTCGCGCCGACCGACCGATGCGGTGGTTGCGGGCAAGCCGCGGCCTCGGTGACGCCCTACATCTCGCCGCCGATGAGGATGACGGCGTGCGCTTGCCGCGCCTCGCACGAGCGGTTCGCCAGCAGCAGTCGGCGACGGTGTGTGCAGCAGCGCTCATTGCCGATCTCGCCGCACCGCACAGTGAACTGATCCTCGTCATCGACGACGCCGACGCATTGGCCGAATCGCTAGAGGGCCTGGAATTTCTGCGTTCACTAGCGGAGCGCGCGCCTGACCGCTCTCGTGTTGCGCTCATCGGTCGACGCGTTGCGCAGTTGCGCCTCATTGCGGCGCGCGCAAAGCGGCAGGTAATGCACATCGGTGCGGCGGCGCTACGTGTAACGCCGCGGCAGACGCGACAGATTGCCGAGGCTAAAGGTTGGAGCGGTGCGCCGACGGCGCTCGAAGAGGCGCGACGTGCGGCGGCGGGAAACGGCGGCATCCTTGCCACGTGGCTTGATCAGATGCGTGAGGGCGGCGACCGCACCGAGCTCGATGAGTTCATCCGGCGCGATGTCGTCGGCGGTAGTGGCCCACTCCTTGCCCGACTCGCCCGCCCAGCAGGGGAGGAGGCGAGCCCCGAGCTGCTCCGCACGCTGTGGGAGGAGGGGCTCCTCATCGCCCCCGCCGACCAAGATGAGCTCGGCGAATCGTGCTGGATGATCCCTCGATTCATTGCCGAGACGCTTGATCTTCCACAGGTGCTCGGCACAGTGCCGACCGGCTCTGAGGTCACGCCTGCAGCCTCGATCGCGCCGCGTGTGCTGAGCCCTGTCGCTGTCGTTCACGACTTGGGGCCGCTCAGCATTGAGGCTGCGGGGCGGACGATTGAAGGGACCTCCATTCGCCCACGCTCGGTTGCGCTGCTGCACTATCTCGCCACGCGGCCGCGACACGCCGCAACGCGTGATGAGGCGATTGATGCGCTCTGGCCCGAAGCAGAGGCGCAGGCCGGATTGAACTCACTTAATCAGGCGATCTATCACTTACGACGCGCACTCGACCCTGACTATGATCTTGCGCTCCAAGAGGGGACGCCAACGCCGTACATTCGCCATGAGGCCGAGATGGTGACGGTCAACCTTGATCTTGTCACCTTCGATTCAGCTCAACTACGAAGCACGCTTGATGCGGTGCGACGTCGAGCACGGGTCGATCAGATTGACGATCTTCTCGACTCGTACCTTGGGCCGTTCGGCGTTGAGGTTCCGTTTGAGCCGTGGGCAGAGCAGCATCGCAGCGCGCTTGATATAAGCCTTTTCTCAATCATTGAGCGCGAGATGGTTGCGGCATATTCTGTTGGCGACATTGATCGCGCGATTGATCTCGCCCTTCGCGCCGTTCGCATTGACCCAACAGATGGCGCAATGCTGGAACATCTGGCACTGCTGTTAGAAGAGAGTGGATCTATTGCTGCTGCGCGTCGCGCAGCAGCGCGAGCCGTTTCAGCGTTGCGCGAAATGGATATTGCGCCGAACCCGGCGCTACAACGACTTAGCGCGCAGCCGCACCGCGTTCGGCCTGCGCTGCAGCAATGACCGCGGCAATAGCAGAGAGGATGATGGTGAGCCCGTACAGCAAGCACCAGCCGCACCATGCGCCGATAGCGAATGCCTGAATTGCAATGAGCACAAGTTCAATGGCCGCGCCGACTACTGCTGCAAGCACCCAGATGTTGAGCGAGATTGTTGAGCGCGTACGCAGGTAGTGCACCGATGCAAAGAGCAGTACCAGCGAGCCAACAACGCCGACCAGCGCAATGGGAATGGGTCCGATGCTCGAGTAGACCGATGACTCTACCTTGGCGCAGCCGCCAAACGGCCCGAGCGCTGGGCCGCAAATTGCTGGAATTCCCGCGTAGCGAATGGCGAGAAGATACGTCGCGATGACCGTTCCGATTGCGGAGACGACTGCGCCGAACCGTGCGGCACGCATGAGGTTACGGCTTGAGTGCGTCGTCGATGCGCTTGTAGATGTCAGCCTCTGCTGGGATGCCTGCCTGCATCCAAGTGCCAATCTTCAGTGTTGGCGTGCCGGCAACACCAGCGGCGCGGGCCGCTGCGCTCTCAGCTTCCACTTCGGTACGAATTGCAGGATCGGCAATGCAGCTGTCCCAGGCGGTGAGGTCGAGGCCAGCGGCCTCTGCAAGAATGCGTAGTCGTGGCGCGCTGAATGCGCCCTCGTTCTCTCCATCCTGGTTTGCGTAGAGATACGAGTGGTAAGCCCAGAACTTGTCTTGCTTGTCAGCGCACACTGCGCCTACCGCTGAGGTGAATGACTCTTCGCCTAGGAAGGCAAAGAACTTCTGCTCGATTCGGAGCTTCCCCTCCTTGATGTACTTCTCGTAGAGAAGAGGCTCGCTACCGTTCGCCCAGATGCCGCAGATTGGGCACTGGAAGTCGGTCCACACCTCGAGGGTGACGGGGGCGCCCACGGCACCGATTCCCCGGCCAGAGATGAACTCTGCGTCGGGGGTGTAGACCGGTGCAACGGGGGTGAAGGAGTCGCTTGCGGTCGGCTTGCCGCTGAAGGAGCCGGAGAGAAGGAGTACGACGAGCCCCACGGATAGGACGACGGCGCCGATCCCGAGTGCGTTCTTAATGATGATCATGGCTAAATCATACCCGCACCGCCCAATTGGCCAGCTCGCCCAAAGTTGGCAGGCCGAAGCCCCCCAGAACGGGGTATTGATACTTGGTCTCATTGTGTGCTAGCCTCCCCCTATGAGCGATGAGCTGCTGCGAGCGTTAGATCAGGCGGGGGTCCGCCTTACCGGTCCGCGCCGTGAGATTGCGGCGCTCATTGCCAAGCGCAATGGTCACTTCACCGCCGCTGACCTCATCGCCGATGCAAGTAAGCGTCGCCTTGGCGTTGGCCGCGCCACAATCTTCCGCCTTCTCGACCTGCTCGCCGAGCAGGGGCTCGTTGAGCGGGTTGACCTGCCAGACGGCCGGCATGCCTACGTGCCATGCGAGCCATCGCACCACCACCACCTTGTCTGTGTCTCCTGTGGGGCGATCGCCGAGGTCGATGATTGCGGCATTGACGCCGTGACGGCCGAAGCATCGCGTCGCAGTGGCTTCTCTATTGAATCGCACCGGCTCGAACTGTTCGGCCGCTGCCCCAACTGCCGCTCTGCCAACTAGGTAGGGCTGTTTTCCAACAAGCTGGAACATCCAGCCAAGCGTTAAGGAGAGAACTCTAATGAGACTAAGTATCGGATCAATCGCACAGCGTCGCGCGGCGGCCCTTGTAGCGGCTATCGCGCTGACCATCGGCGCATGCGGTGGCAGTTCCGCCTCAGCATCCCCATCCAGCGGACCAGACTATGTCGTGCTCGCCACGACGAGCGTCTTCGCAGACATCGCCAGGCTTGCGCTCGGCGACACTGTCACGATCGACACGATCGTTCCAGCCGGCGTTGATGTGCACACATTTGAGCCATCCCCCGGTGACGCCGAAAAGTTGGCCGACGCCGACCTGATTGTGATGAATGGGCTCGGACTTGATGAGTGGGTGCTCACGCTGCTTGAGGGCGCTGGAAAGACCGAAGCCGACGTTCTCGAACTTGGTGAAGACCTAACCGGTTTTGAGTACATCGAGAGCACTGAGGAAGAGCACGAAGCTGGTGCTGAAGAGGGCGAAACGGATGAGCATGGCCACGGTGGAACAGATCCACACATCTGGCTTGATCCGGCTGGCGCTCAGCTCTACATGGAGCGCATCGCCAAGCGCGTGTCAGACGATCGTGCCGATTTGGCAGATCGTATTGCACTGGCGTTCGGTGAGGGCGTTGATCAGCTCACCGCACTAAAGAATGATGTTGCGGCGAAATATGCCGCGATCCCCGCTGAGAAGCGCAAGATCGTGACGTTCCATGACGCATTTGGCTACTACGCCCGTGCGTACGGAATCACCATTGTGGGTGTCGCAGTCGAGGCGCCGGGGCAAGACCCATCGGCCCAAGAGATCGCAGCACTCATTGAGGCGATCCGTGCCGCTGGGATCACGTCCGTCTTCAGCGAGGTGCAGTTCCCTTCGAAGGTCCTGGATCAGATCGCTGCAGAGACTGGAGCGGTCGTGCTCGAAGACCTCTACTCGGACGCGCTCGGCGCAGCGCCTGCCGA
>SHYI01000007.1 GCA_009692905.1 Chloroflexota bacterium | reverse complement strand
GGTATTGCCATGGGTGGTGGTCGTCCGGTGGTCGCGATCTATTCAACCTTCCTGCAGCGAGCGTGGGACCAGATCGTGCATGACGTCTGCCAGAACGATCAGCCAGTGTTGATCGGGGTAGACCGTGCGGGCCTGGTCGGCGAAGATGGCACGAGCCATCAGGGCATGTTCATGCTTACCGCCCAGCGTCAGATTCCACGGCTCCTGGTCGCCTCGCCGAAGGATGAGCAGCAGCTGCGCTCGCTTGTTCGCACCGCGCTGGCACAAGATCACCCATTCGCCCTGCACTACCCACGCGACAGCGTGGTGGGCGTTCCAGAGGTAGCGCCAACGATCCTGCCTGTTGGCGTTTCAGAGGTGCTCGAAGAGGGGAACCAGATCGCGATCATGGCCTTTGGGCCAATCATTCAGCGCGTCACGCCGATCGCCGCACGCCTGCGCGCCGAGGGAATCTCCGTCGCGCTCGTGAACGCCATCTGGGCAAACCCGCTTGATCACGCAATGGTGCGCCGCTACGGCGAGACCGCTGACTTGATCGTGACGCTTGAAGAGAGCGTTGAGGCTGGTGGATTCGGTGGTGCCGTTGTGGAGTCGCTGGCAGCACACGAAGCGGTAACTGGCCGCCGCGTCAAGGCTTCTATCGCCACGATCGGGATCCCGGCTGGCAGCTTCGTTGACCACGGCAGTGTTGCCGATCTCCGCACGCTGATCGGCCTCGACGAGGCTGGGATTGAGCGCCGTATCCGGGCCGCCTGGAGCGCGCGCAACCAGTAATCCCCGCCGCTCGCGGTGCCCAGCAGCCCCCTGCAGGGAACGCGAACGCTGTTTCCCATGTGCGATGATGTAGCCATGCGCCGCTTCGGTTTTGTCTATAACCCGACCAACGACCTTGCCCAAGAGGCGTGGGATGAGGCCGCCGGTTGGTGTGCCGCGAACGGCGTTGAGTGCTGGGGGCATGCGGCCGAAGATGTTGCCGCTGTGCGGTCAGCGCTCCCTGGCACCGAGGTCCTGATCTCATTCGGTGGCGACGGCACCTTCCTGCGTGCCGCCTCTTCCGTCGCCGGTACCACCACCCCGCTACTCGGCGTCAACCTTGGCAAGATCGGATTTCTTGCGCGCGCTGAGGCGTTCCAGGTTGAGGCGACCCTTGATGCGCTTCATGCGAAGCGCTGGACGACGCAGCCACGCATGGCGCTCCGCGCGACCATTCACCACGGTGACGGGCGCACCGAACAGCTTGACGCGCTGAACGACGTGGTCGTCGCTCGCGGTCGCCTTCCACGCGTCCTTCGGCTCGATGTCGCCGTTGGTGAGAGCCACCTCGCCACCTACATCGCTGACGGCGTGATCGTCTCCTCGCCAACCGGCTCAACCGGCTACTCATTCTCCGCCGGCGGTCCGATCCTTGAGCCGACGAGTCGAAATCTCATCGTCACGCCGATTGCCGCATATCTTGCAACGCTGCGCTCTGTCACCGTCTCTGCAACACAAACCGTAACCTGCACGGTGGTGCAGGGCGAAGATGCGGTGGTCTCTATTGACGGTTGGATTGATCAGCCACTCAAGATTGGCGATCGCGTCTCCGTCACTGAAGCAGAGCAGCCAATCAACTTTGTTGAACTGCAGGGCGCCGCCCCATTCTGGGATCTGGTCCGCCAGAAGGTCGACCTCCTCCCACGGTGAGTGCGCCGAAGGGTTCGCATATTCGCGAGCTTGGCGTGGCGGGCCTCGCGATCATCGATGCGGTTCGTGTGGAATTTGGTCTCGGCCTCACGGTGCTCACCGGCGAGACTGGGGCGGGGAAGTCACTCCTCGTTGACGCTCTCGCGCTCGCGCGCGGTGGTCGCGGAGACTCAGGGGCGGTACGCGCCGGATCCGACCGCCTCCGTGTCGATCTACAAATTTCAGCGCAGGGTCGCGACCAGATCGCCGTTCGTGAGGTGTACGCCGAGGGGCGCTCCGTCGCCCGCATTGACGACGAGTTGGTGACAATCGGCCGCCTCGCTGGCGAGATCGGCCCACTCATTGATATTCATGGCCAACATGACCAGCAGCGCCTCGGTGACCCTGGGCGGCAGCGCGAGCTGCTCGACCGATGGTCGAAGGCCGAGGGGCATCGTGCCGAGGTCGCCAGCCTTATTCAGCAGCGCAGCGCCCTGCACGAGGAGCTCCAAGGCCTCGGTGGCGATGACGCGCGTCGTCTCGCCCTTTTGGAAGTTGCGCGCACGGAGCGAGACGATCTTGAGGCCGCCGAGGTTCGCGAGGGCGAAGAGGCGGAGCTCAAGGAGGAGTTGCGTCGCGCCTCAAATAGCGAGCGCATCTCTGCCTTGCATGACGAGCTACGGGAGGCGTTGAACGAGGACCGCAGCGGCTTGCGAGCCCGCGCGGCGATCGCTGAACGGATTGCGCGAGAGTTGGCTCGGCTTGATGGCGACGCCGCAGCGCTGCAAGAGCGGGTCAGCGCACTCTCCATTGAGATTGATGACCTTGGTCGCGAGGCGGCGGGGCTCACACCGTTCGCGGGAGGCGCGCGCAGCCTGGGTGAACTCGAGGATCGCCTGGCGCTCCTGCTGGCGCTGCAGCGACGCTTCCGCACCGACGAGGCGGGTCTCCTTGTCGCGCTCACGCGCGCACGCGAAGAGGTGTCGCGTCTCGATGGCGCAGAAGAGCGCCGGAGCGAGATTACCGAGCAGCTCACTGCGCTCAACGCACGCATCGGCGAGGCCGCCACCGCACTTCGAACGGTGCGACGGGCGGGCGCCGCCACGCTGGCATCGTCGGTGAACGCAGCACTGACTGCGCTCGACCTGCCGTCAAGCTTCGCGATCCCGCTTGCGCCCCGCGGCGGCACAGATGGCGACCCACTCGTTGAGGGGGTGCCATGCGCCGTTGATCAGGGCGGCGGAGACGACGTCTCGTTCATGTTTGCCCCGAATGCGGGCGAGCCAGCCGGACCCATTGCCAAGATCGCCTCTGGCGGCGAGTTGAGTCGAGTCTCGCTCGCGATTGAAGAGGCGCTCAGTGATGCAAGTGAGGCGCGCACCCTGGTCTTTGATGAGATTGATGCGGGACTCGGCGGGCGGGCGGGGGAGACCCTCGGTCGAAGCTTGCGCCGCATCTCCGCGCAGCACCAGGTCCTCTGCGTCACGCACCTGCCGCAGGTGGCGGCGCAAGCCGACATTCACCTGCGCGTCTCAAAGCGTGAGGTGGATGGTCGCACCCTGACGCAGGTGCAGCGCCTTACCGACGAGGAGCGGGTGGTAGAGCTTGCCGCAATGCTGGCCGGCGAAGGGGCTGGCAGCGGCGCAACCGCCGCCGCCAACGAACTCTTGGCCAACGCACGTCGCGGCCGCTAATGCCCACGGCGTCACGGAGCGAGATTGATCGCCTGATCGACTCCTGCATCCTCTATCTCGGGGTAGAGCGCAACCTCGCACCGCGCACCCTTGCCGCCTACCGCGGGGACTACCAGTCGTTTGCGGAATCACTCGGCGCGAGCGGTGCCTGGAAGAGTTCGGCCAAGGCGGCGCAGGAGTGGATCGCCCAGCCTGGCAACGCGCTCTCCACCATGCGGCGGCGAGCTGCAGCGCTGCGCGTTCTCTATCGATTCGCTGAGGGCGAGGGGATCATCACGCGCTCCATCAGTGATGAGATCGATCTGCCGCGATCGCGTCGTACCCTGCCAACGGTGTTGGGCGTAGAAGAGGTTGAACGACTACTCGCCGCGCTTGGAACTCCCACCGACGAGAGCGACCTCTCACGTGCAAATGCGGCGCGGAACCGCGCACTCGGTGAACTCCTCTACGGATCGGGTGGTCGCGTCAGTGAGATCGTTGATCTGGACCTAGACTCCCTCGATCTAGACGACGGTTCAGTAAGGCTCTTCGGTAAGGGTCGACGGGAGCGCATCGTCCCCATCGGTGAGCCGGCGCAGGATGCGATTCAGGCCTACCTCGGCCACTGGCGTGCGATTCATCAGCAGGCGCCGAGCCGTGCGAGCGGATCCACCCCGGAGCCGAAGGCGCTCCTCTTGGCGCGCGGCGGCGTGCGGCTGCGGCGGGAGTCGGCCTGGTCTGCGATTCGCACTGCTGCCGTGGCGGCAAGCCTCGGACGCGAGATTCACCCCCACACGCTGCGCCACTCATTTGCAACGCACCTCCTCGATGGCGGGGCAGACCTCCGTGTGGTGCAGGAACTCCTCGGCCATGCGGACATCGCAACGACCCAGCTCTACACCCACCTGCTCGGGAGCCACGTGCGGGATTCGTATCGGAAGGCCCACCCGCGGGCCTAGGCAGCCCGCGAGGCGGTAGGATTCAGGTGTGAATGCTGTGACTAGTGCCCACCGACTCCAGCAGGTGCTTTCGCACCTTCAGGCGGTCGGCCGTCAGCAGGTGGCCCGCCTCGGCCTCGTCCAGCCGGTCGGCGCAGAGGGCGAGGCGCACCTCCGAGCCCTACGAGCGACACCCCGAGCGCGCCGCGCCTTCGCCGCCGCGCACCCCGCCGACCAGGCCTCCGCAACGCGTACCGCAGCCAGCCTTCGGCGCCTCGGCGCGAAAGGCGACGACCAACTCGCAGCGCTCCTTCACGACCTTCCGAAGGGAGCGGTAGGACTTCTGCCCCGTGTGCTGCACGTGCTCGAGGGCTCACCGGTCACAGGGCGAGCACGTGGCCCCTTCGCACGTGCACGACAGGCGTTGCGACTCCACGCATCGGTCGCACCTACGCACGCTGCCAAGCTTGGCGCCCCGCGGGGCACCATCACGATCTTGCGAGAGCTGGCGCGCCAGGAGTCAAGCTCTGCTCATCGAGGGCGGGCCGCTGGAATTGATGCACGCGTTCGTCTCCTCCTTGATCTTGATAGCGGCGTGACGCGATGAGTGGTCGCGGAATTGCAGAGGGCTTCGAGCTCCCTGATCCATCGGTCCCCGACATTGAGGGGGTTATCTTCCGCAGGGAGCAGGGCGGGCTCTTCGGACGAACGCGCTCATACGTGGCGCTCGGGGAGTTCAGCGGACCGTACGGCTTGCTGCTCGCCCTCATCGAGCGCGATGAGTTGGATGTGCGTCGTGTTCCACTCGCCGGGTTTGCCGATGAGTTCTTGCGCTACTTCGCTGAGATTCCTGACGATCGCCTAGAAACACTTTCGTCATTTGTTTCGGTGGCAGCGCAGCTCATTGTGCTCAAGAGCCGCGCACTCTTGCCACGTCCGATCGCTGCCGCTCCAGATCTGGTGAATGATCTCGACGTTGAGGATGAGGCCGATACGCTGCGCATTCGGCTGTTGCGTTACCGGGTCTTCCGTGATGCGGCGCGGGTCTTGGGTGATCGCCTGACGCAGCCGCTCTGGTACCGCGAGCCCCCAACGCGCCAGCTCCCTGGCCCGAAGGCGGCGCCAGTAGAGCCAGTCGTGCCAACGAAGTCAGACCCGAAGCGGCTCATCCGTGCAATGGTCCGCATCGCCCTGCGACGCAAGCCGCTCGCCGCCCTCTCCACAGTTCCTGTCGGAATTAAGATCTCCATTGGCGAACGCCTGTCGGCCATCCGTGAGGCGGTCCGGCTGAGCGGCGCGGTGGGGGTGGATCTTGAGACCCTTCTCGGCGACCGGCAGGACCGATCGCTCATCGCCGTGACATTCTTAGCCCTCCTAGAACTCGCCAAGCGGCGAGAGGTCGAGGTGCGTCAAGATGCGCTGTGGGGACCAATCACAATTCTGCAGGGGGTGAGCGAATGAGCGATGAACGAGAGAGCGTGGCCGCAGCGCCTTGGGTAGCCACGGTCGAAGATCTTGAGGCACTCCTCTTCGTCGTTGATCGTCCTATCACCCGGCGAGAGGCTGCGAAGCTCCTTGAGGCATCAAAGAGCGATCTCGATCGTCTCGTAACGGCGCTCACCACGAACCTTGCGCAGCGCGGTATCACCCTGATCACCCATGGCGACGAGCTGCAGCTGGCTAGTGGCGCAGAGCAGGCCCGAGCGGTGCTCGCCTGGGTCGGCACCGGAGGCTCTGACCTCACGGCCGCCCCGCTAGAGACGCTCGCCGTCATCGCCTATCGCCAACCGGTCACCAAGGGCGGCATCGAAGAGATTCGTGGCGTCGATGCAGACTACGCCCTTCGCGTGCTCCTTGAGCGCGGTCTCATCGAAGAGGCCGGGCGTTTGGAGACTGCTGGGCGGCCGATTCGCTACGCAACGACACTCGAGTTCCTTCGCCGATTCGGTCTCGGCTCGCTGGCCGATCTTCCGGCGCTTGAGGGCGATGCCGAGGCACTTCGTCACCTTGATCTGCGCAGTGAGGCCCTTGACTCTTCAGCAGCGCGTGGCGACGAAGCTGATGTAGATACCGGAGCACCGAGCACCCCTGCGCAAGAGGACGCCGCAACTGACTGATCTGATTCGGGTCAACGTCCTTGTTGCCGAACGCTCTGGCCTCTCTCGTCGCGGTGCCGACACGGCCATCGCCGGAAATCGCGTCACTACGGCGGGGCGTGCCGTGGCGCTGGGGGAGCGACTCGACGCGCTTGCCCCCCTTGAGCTCGATGGCAAGGTCCTCGTAGCGAAGCCGCGCCCCTCTGCGGAGAGTGGGGACGAGTTGGGTGGCGCAGAGGTGTTCGCCTGGTACAAACCGGTAGGCGTCACCACCACGCACGCTGATCCCTACGCCACCGTGACCCTTCCACAAGCGTTAACGCCTGCGCTTGGCGCCGAGCGCGCAGCGCGCATGCTCTCGATCGGGCGACTCGATCGCGAGAGCGAAGGGCTGCTGCTGCTCACAGAGGAGCGTCGCGTCGTCTCGCCACTCGCGCACCCTCGTGCCGGTCTGCGTCGAGCTTATGCCGCGGCGACCAAGGCAATGGTTGCGGAGGCCGAGTTTCAACGGCTGCGCGCAGGCATCCGACTCACCGATGGCTGGGCGCATGCGATCGAGGCGCGTGGTGTTCACCGTGATGACGATCTTCCAGAAGATGTGCGCGGTGGCGACATGGATCCTGGTCAGTGGAGCTTCATCTCGATCGGAGAGGGTCGACACCACGAGGTGCGCCGCCTCTACGGCGCAATCAGCCATCCCGTTCTGCGACTGATTCGCGTCGGATATGGACCGGTCCGCCTCGGTGGGCTGACTCCAGGGGAGCTTCGGCTCATCACCGAATCCGAACGACAGGAGCTCACGCGCGCTCTCGCTGCAGCGCCAAAGAGCAAGGCGCGACCGGTCGCACCCACGAGCAGATAGTGCGCATCGCTATTGACGGCCCAGCTTCGAGCGGGAAGAGCAGTGTCGGTCGGCTCGTCGCCGAAGAGCTCGGTATCGGTTTTCTTGACACAGGTTTGCTTTATCGCGCAATTACCCGCCGTGCCATTGATCTTGGCTGGTTGACGGCCCCCATCACGGCGGCGGAGGTTGCTGGCACTGCATACGGGCAGGTACGCCACGACCTTACAGAGTTAGCCCGCTTGACCGACGCGCAGGGGAGCGGACTGAGCCCCATCATGGTCGTTGCGGGCATCTCTCTGACGGATGCACAACTGGAAGCAGCCGATGTTGAACTCTACGTTCCAGCCGTCGCATCGATCGCGAGTGTTCGAGATGCCCTCCGTGCGGTGCAGCGAAACGTCGCGGCTCGTGGTGGGTCGGTGCTTGCCGGTCGTGACATTGGCACCGTGGTGCTCCCCGACGCGGAGTGCAAGATCTACCTTGACGCTACTGCAGAGGCACGCGCAGCGCGACGCGCCGTGCAGCGCGGCTTTGAGGTTGGTTCGCTTGAGCACCAGGCGATCCTGACGAGCTTGATCGCGCGCGATACTGAGGATCGGGCTCGCCCTGTTGCGCCACTTGTCGCGGCGGCGGATGCCATCACCATCCACACCGATCAGATGCTCCTCGCTGATGTGGTCCAGCGGGTTGTGGCCGAGGCACGCCAGGTCGCACGATGACCGCTGAGCGCATCCCTCTCGGCATGCGTCTCTCGGAGCGATTCGGTCGCTGGGCGATGCAGCGTTTGGCGGGCGAGATCGTGGTGAGCGGTCTTGATCGCATCCCAGCAACTGGGCCAGTGCTACTCGCCTCAAACCACATCTCGTGGGTTGACCCAGTCCTCCTCGCCTGCTGGCTCACCCCGGCGACCGGCCGCCCAATGACGTGGATGGGGAAGGCGGAGGCGATGCGCTGGCCGCTGGTCGGCTGGTTCCTGCGGGTGAACGGTGTCTTTGGGGTTCGACGCGGCGCCGCCGACCTCGAGGCGTTCCGGTTGGCCGAACGCATCCTCAGCGAAGGGCGGATCCTCGGCATCTATCCAGAGGGGACACGCTCGCCCGACGGCATCCTGCGCCCGTTTCGTGATGGGGCGGCGCTCCTCGCACTACGGAGCGGCGTCCCCGTACTGCCAGTTGCGGTCACGGGCACAGACGGCCTCTGGCGGAAGGGCTCCCTGATCCCGCGTCGCGTCCCCCGCGTCACCCTGACCATTGGGGAGCCTGTGGAGATTCCTCGCGCGGAAGGGTCACGACCCGAGCTCGCCGCGGTGAGTGGCGCCATCCACGGTGCCGTCGCAGCCCTCCTTCCTGAGGCGAATCGGCCCTAGGGGCAGGGTGCGCGATAATGCCCAGGTGGGAAGTGTTGAGAACATTGTTATCGCGAAGCGCACCGGCGTCTGCTATGGCGTCCGTGAGGCCATAGATAAGGCCAAGATCGCCAGCGCCTCCGGAAAAGATACCCATACCCTCGGGCATGTCGTTCACAACGAGGGGCTGATTGCCGACCTGCGTGCCCGCGGCATTAAGAACGTTGACCACCTCGATGAGGTCGCTTCGGGCACCGCCGTTGTCATTCGCGCACATGGGGTAACCCCCGAGGTACTCGGGCGTGCGGCAGAGCGCGGGCTTGAGGTGATTGACGGCACCTGCACCTGGGTGACGCAAGAGCACCGCGAACTCGCTCGACTCGTTGAAGAGGGGTACGACATCGTTCTCCTTGGCACGCCGAATCACCCAGAGGTTGTCGGCCTCCTCGGGTTTGCACCAAACGCCATGCTGGTCGACGAAGAGGAGGACTGGGCCTCCATTCCGCGTCGGAAGCGCATGGCCCTGATCACCCAATCCACCCAGCCACCATGGAAGTTTGAGCGCCTGGCAGCATTCCTAGTCTCACGATGCCATGAACTTAAGGTGATCAACACGGTCTGCCCCGTCACGATTCGCCGCCAGGAGGACACCATTGCGATCGCGCGCGAGGTGCAGCTGATGATCGTCGTCGGCGGCACACGGAGCGCCAACACGAAGGAGCTCACGCGCCTTTGCGAGATCAGTGGCACGCACGCCGTTCAGATCGAATCTGCGCAGGGGCTCACTGACCCTGACCTGTTTGCAAACATCCACACCGTTGGCATCACCGGCGGAACCAGCACCCCGATTGAGGATCTTGAGCGCGTCGCACTCAGGATTGCCGAACTCGGGGGCACCGATCACGTGCGCACAAATGCGGCATCCATCGCCCGCGCAGCCCTGGAGGCTGCAGCCACGCCGCAATACCGCACCACCTCAATTGCGAACAACGCCCCAGTATGAGTGAGGAAGAGCTCGAGGCAGAGGTCGAAGTCGAGTCTTTGCCGCGTCGTCTGCCACTTGTCGCACTGGTTGGTCGCCCGAACGTAGGGAAGAGCACCCTCTTCAATCGCTTCGTTGGCGAACGCCGTGCGGTCGTTGAGGATCGCGCCGGTACCACCCGCGATCGACTCATCGGCATTGTCGAATGGAATGGGATGCGCTTTCGTGTGGTGGATACGGGCGGTATGCAGCCTGCCGTCGGTGATCCGATTGAGATTGGGGTGCAAGACCAGGCGCGCATCGCCGTGGCCGCTGCCGACCTGATTCTGCTGCTCGTGGATGCAGCGACTGGCCCGAACCCTGGTGACGCCGAGGTGGCGCAGTTGCTGCGTCGCAGCGGCAAGCCGATCATCCTTGTGGCGAACAAGGCGGACAACATTGAGCGCGATCGCGCCGCCCAAGAGTTCTCAATCCTCGGGTTCGATCGCCTCCATACGGTCAGTGCGCAGCATGGGATCGGTTCGGGTGATCTACTTGACGTGATCGTTGAGCGACTTGAAGCGCTCCCAGAAGATGCAGGAACCCCCTATATCGAGGGCGAAGTGACCGTCGCGATCGTGGGGCGTCCGAACGTCGGCAAGTCGAGCCTCCTCAACAAACTTATCGGTAGTGAGCGCACGGTAGTGAGCGAGGTTGCCGGCACAACGCGCGACGCCATTGATGAGACGCTGCTGCACGCAGGGCGTCAGATCACCCTCGTCGACACTGCGGGCATTCGAAAGCGTGGCAAGGTCGCCTCTGGCCCTTCGGCAGACAAGTGGGCAACCGTGCGCTCTGTGCGCGCGCTCGACCGCGCCGACGTCGCGCTGCTCCTCATTGACGCATCGACCGGCCTCCAGGCGCAAGATCTGCATATTGCAGGCTCAGTGATCGACGCGGGGAAGGGCCTCGTGCTGGTGTTGAACAAGTGGGACTTGATTGAGAAGGACGGCTTCACCTTCGACGAGATCGAGGGGAAGCTTCGTCGCCAGGCACCATTCCTTGATTTCGCTCCGCTCGTCTCCATCTCAGCGGTGACTGGGTTGCGAGCGACGAAGGTGCTCGACGCAGCGGTTGCCGCCGCCGATGCCCGGAATTTGCGCATCCCGACCGGGGTGCTGAACCGCCTGATCGCTGAGGCGGTGGCCCGCCAGGAGCCGGCCCATAGCGGCAGCAAGCGACCGAAGATTCTCTACGCAGCCCAGGCCTCAACTCCGCCTCCAACGTTCGTGGTCTTCGCACGAAATGCCGCTCAGGTGCACTTCACCTGGCAGCGCTTCCTGGAGAATCAGATCCGCGAGAAGTACCCCCTCATGGGGACACCGATCCGTATCGTCGTACGAGAGCGGGAGGCCGAAGAGGGGCGAGAGCGTGGTCGCTCCTCGCGCTCAACCAAGCGTGCACCTGCAAAGGCGAAGCCAGCCTCACGCGCATGAGCACCATCCGCATTCTCGGCGCTGGAGCATGGGGGACCGCCCTTGCGCTCCTCTGGAGCCAGGAGCAGGGTGAGGGTCGGCCAGCCCCCGCCATTGAACTACTCGCACGAACCACTGACGAAGCGGCGCTCCTGCGCAGCGCGCGCGTCAACGCACGACGCCTCCCCGGCGTTGCGTTGCCAGCCTCGATCAGCATCTTCAGCACCACCGATGCGCTTGCCACGTTGAGTGCCGAAGACACCTTCGTGGTCACCATCCCTTCCGCGGAGCTCGATCCAGAGACAACCAAGCAGATCGTGCAGGCCGCTGGAGACGCGCCTATGGTCATCGCCTCCAAGGGGTTGTCGCTGAGTGGTGCCCGACCCTCAGAGCTGCTGATCGCGGCGGGTGCGGACTCGGAGCGCCTCGCCGTCTTGTCTGGCCCCAACCTCGCCAGCGAGATCGCTTTTGGGAGGCCTGCTGCGGCCGTACTCGCTGGGCCAACCCATCTTGTGGAGTCACTGCGCACACGGCTGGTTCGACCGACGCTGCGTCTCTACCTTACGGACGACGTGGTTGGTGTTGAGATCAGCGGGGCACTTAAGAACGTCATCGCCATCGCTGTGAGTGCTGTCCGTGCGCTGGGGTATGGCGAGAACGCCGCAGCGGCGCTCCTTTCGCGGGGCGTTGCTGAGATGGCACGCCTGGCTGAAGCGTGCGGCGGTCGCACAGAGACCGCCTGTGGACTTGCAGGTGTTGGTGATCTTGTTGTCACCTCATCAAATACCGGTTCGCGCAATGCAAAGCTCGGCGCGCTCCTCGCGAGCGGCATGAGCGTGCAGGCTGCGGTCGACAAGATTGGCGCAACGGTGGAGGGGATCGGCACTGCGCACGGTGCCTTGCAACTTGCAGCTGCGCACAAGCTAGAGATGCCGATCACGGCGGCAGTTGTTGCTGCGATTAGCGGAGGGACGACCATTGAAGTGCTCGCGCGCGCGCTGCTCGGTCGTTCACCAGCGGGGGAGTGGCACTAGGCTTCCTGGTAGACTGCCAAAACTTTGGACCCACTCGGGGCGTAGCGCAGCTTGGTAGCGCGCTTGCATGGGGTGCAAGAGGTCGCTGGTTCAAATCCAGTCGCCCCGACCACATTTGTGAACAATAGAAAAGGCCCGGGGTTTCCCCCGGGCCTTCTCCTGTATCCGAACCCGACGGTTTCCCGCCAGAAGGGGATTACTTCGAAGAACCGTTCTTCAGGGTTGCGATCTTCCAAATGAGGAGACCGTAGCCCGGCTTGGCCAAGATGTCGGCAACCGTGTATCCGATCTGCTTCATCACAAGGCCGTCCTGGGCGGTAAGGCCCAGGTTGCCGGCGATTGCTGGGAGCAGATAGGCGATTGGGTAGACGCCCCACGTCGCAATAAGCACGACGCGAAGGATCTTGAAGATCCCCTGGATGTCCTTGCTCTGCTTCTTGATCGAGGCATCGATGCCGCCGAACAGGTCGCGGAGGATCAGGACGAAGAAGACTGAGCTGATCGCGCCCCAGATGGTGCGCGGTGAGGCCAAGTCAACCGACGTGATGTTCGTCATCTCGCCGACGTAGCCCGTTGCGATCATCAAGAACGCATAGACCACGTTTCGCTTGATGAGCGTGCTCTCAAGCTTCTTGTCGAGCTTGAGTACGAGCACGAGCTCAGCAACGAGGAGTGGCACCGTCAGGAGCCAGTCCACGTATCGATACGCCTCGTTGAACGGAACTGCTCCACCCGAGGTGCCGAAGGCTACCCACGAGTCGAAGATTCGGACGTAGTGGTAGAACGCGATCAGCACAACTACGGCTGAGAGCGTTACCGCCATCCGGTTCCCCTCCTTCAGACTCCCGCGTACGGAGACGAAGAAGAAGAAGCTTGCGCCCATCGCCGCAATGGCGAGGGACATGAAGTTGTAGACCAACTGATAGGCATCTGCTGCGCTCATCAATGGACCTCCCTTTATGCTTCTGCGACCTCTTTGGATCGCTGTGGGTAAGTATCGCAAATTTTGAGAGTGATGTTGCGATACCGCAATATTTCGCAACTGTTACATCTTTTTGTAACAAAAGGGTCGCCCCGCAGCTCCGCGGGAGGCGCTAGGCTTCAGGGGATTGAAAGGGGGAGCCATGCCAGCAATTTCAGAGCTCACGCGCATCGAGCCGGTCCACCTGGCGCGCCTGGAAGCCCACGGGATCTTCACCACCGGCCTGCTCCTGGAGCGCACCGAGACCCCCACCCGCCGCCAAACCCTGGCGGACCAGACCGACGCCTCGACCGCCGACGTAGCCGAGTGGCGCGATGAGGCGCTCCTGCTCAATCTCGCCTTCTTTGGGCCGGCTGAGCACGAACTCCTGGCCCAGGCGGGCTATGGCGGCGTCGAAACCCTTGCCGCTGCCCCGTGGGAGCAGTTCCAGGCTGTCGTGATGACGACTGCGGAGACGTTTGGCCTGCCACTCCCTGACCCGCTCTCCCTCCGCTCGTGGTGGGAGCAGGGGCAGGTCCTCGCCGACGCGTGAAGCCCCTCCGCCGCCTCTTGCGGCGGGCGCTCCTCGCCCTCGCCGCTGCGGCTCTGGCCATTGGCGCAACGACCGCGATCTTCCTTACCCCGCCAGTCATTCACCTTCTCTTGTCGGTGAGTGATGCCCACACGGTGCTTGGGGTGGAGCCGAGGGTGGCGGAGGCCCTCTCGGACGCCCTGGTGGGGGATCTCCTCACGGGCGGGGCCTTTGATGCCCCGCTTGGCGACAAACCACTCCTCTCTGCGGGAGAGCGCTCCCATCTTGCCGATGTTGGTGCGCTCCTCCGGACCGTCCTGGTTGCTGGGCTTGGCGGACTCCTCGTCTTGACCGCTGCCCGGCTGCGCCGCCGCGCCTGGTTGCGCGTGGCCATTCGCGACGGGGCGGCGCTCATCGTTGGTGGGGCACTTCTGGCCGCTGCCGCCTTCACGCTAGCCTTCGATGCCACGTTCGCCTTCTTTCACGGGCTCTTCTTTGCCGCGGGCACGTGGACCTTCAATCCCGCCACAGATCGGCTCGTGCAGTTGTACCCGCAGGACTTCTGGGTTCTGGCGGCGATGCTCTTCTGCCTGGTGCTCGCGTTGGGTTCATTCGTTTCGTATCGCATGACAGCGCGATCGCGATGATTGGCGCCCTCTACCTCGCCTGCATCGGACTCTCGGTGATTGGCGTGCACGGCCTGGTCAAACGCTTCTCCCTGCCAGTTTCACGCCACGTTCTGCTTCCGGTGACGGTGATGACCACCGTGGCGTTTCTGCTCGTCGATGCTGCGGGCATTTGGCGCGGTTGGTTTGCGACGCCGCTCTCATCGACGCTCCTGATGCTTCCTGGGCGGGGCGCTCTTGATGCAGGGCTACCCATTGAAGAGGTCGCGCTCCTTGCGGCGCTTGCAGCACTTGTCGTCGTGCTCATGAGCGCCGCTGCGGCCCGCGGAGGGAGACGAGAGGGAGCGCTCTCAGCGCGAAGAATCGGAGCTGCAATCCTGCTTGGGGTCGCTGTATCAGGGGGAGCGTTCCTCGCCAGCGTTGGCGGCGAGTACACCGCGGCGACCGCAGGGCTCGCCGCAGGAGCACTACTTCTGACCGCGCCACTCCTCGCGCGCAGCCGAGCCAGTCGTTGGAGCGTGGCGATCTTTCTGGGGCTGACGGTGCTCTTTGACAACATCATGTGCGCGGTAGGTCTCTTTGATTATGCCAGCGCACCGCGATCGGGGGTGATGGTGGGTTATGCCCCGGTCGAGGATCTTCTCTACGCCGCAGCGTTTGTGCTCTTCGCTGTGCAGCTCACAGCATCAGCGCGTGCGGCGAAGGGCCGCTGGTGGCGACTCCTCTTGGCCTCACGTCCGGTGTCGTGGATCAACACCGCACTCCCGTTCGCCGGCGGTGCGCTCGCCGCTGGGGCGGGGGAGGCGGTTGGTGCATGGTTCCTGCCGCTGGTGATCTGGTGGGGCGTCGCCTACAACCTCTATCTCTATGGCATCAACGATCTCTACGACCTAGCAACGGATCAAAAGAACCCGCGCAAGGGTGGCGCTGAGGGTGCGCTCCTGCAGAACGGCGATTTGCCAACGCTGCGACGCCTCCTCCTGTTCGCAGCTGGAGCCGCCGCGCTCTTCGTGCTGACTGGTGCCGCTACCGTTCCAATCTGGTGCCTACTCGGCATCGCGTTCGCTACGGCGTACAGCGCACCATGGTTTGTGCGCGCTCGTGCCGTGCCCATCTTGGATGCGGTCATCTCCGCTACACACTTTGTGATCCCTGCAGTTGCCGGTCTCGCACTCGGCGATGCGTTTCAGCAGTCCTGGGTTGCGCCGCTGGCGGCCTTCTTCTTCTGGAACATGGGGAGCCATGTAGTGGGAGCGCTGCAGGATGTCGATGCGGATCGACGGAGCCGGATTGCGACGGTCGGAACGCTTCTTGGCGTTCGTGGCGGAGGCTGGTTCGCCATCGCGCTCTACGCCGTCGCGGGGCTGCTGCTCTTCATGCAAGGTGAGCCGCTACAGCGGATTGCGGCACTCCTGCCGCTGGCGAGCATCCTCTCACTTCTCCCGCTGATCGCAGGTCGCCCAACGCATCAGGCGGCGCGTGCCGCTTGGCGCCGATTCATGTTGCTGAACCTCTTCCTCGGTGCTGGGGCCGCGATGCTGATCATTCGCAGCCTCGTTGGCGTCGCGTAGCAGTAGTATGCGCAGATGAGTGATACGCCGCGATCGATTCTGGTGCTCACGGTCAGCGACTCGATCCATGCTGGCGAACGAGAAGATAAGGCGGGCACGCTCGCTGCAGCGGCCCTGGTTGCCCACGGCTGGGAGGTGCAGCGTGCACAGGCTCCTGACGAACTCGATGCCATTCGCGCAGCGCTCGAGCAGTACATCGGCACCGTCGACGTCATCTTGACCGCTGGTGGAACCGGGCTGAGCTCGCGCGATGTCACCCCAGACGCGACCGCGCCGCTCTTGGAGCGGCTGATCCCAGGGATCCCTGACGCCATTCGTATGTTGGGGCGCTCCCAGACGCCTGCGGCGATCCTCTCGCGCGGCCTCGCGGGCGTGGCTAAGGGAACGCTGATCGTGAACCTCCCCGGCGGGAGTGGTGCGGTGCGCGACGGGCTGGCCATCCTGCTTCCCGTGCTTGAGCACGCCAGTGACGCGATCGGAGAGCGCGACCGCTCCTAGCCCCCGCCACGCGGCTTCGCACACAAGATCGTGTGTAGACTCTCCCCGAGACCGCAACCTGCGGTGGTTCCGCGCATAGCTGCGCGAAGGTGAGGAGGAGCGAGGGTGCGTTGCCCATCGTGTAAGGAGCCGGATACGCGCGTCGTTGATTCGCGCGACCTTGATGACGGCTCCGTCATTCGCCGCCGTCGCGCCTGTCGCATCTGTGGCACACGCGTCACCACCTACGAGCGCGCCGAACTTGCCAAGCTCTACGTCATCAAGCGCTCGGGCGAACGTCAGGAGTACGACTCCCAGAAGCTCCTCGAAGGGCTGCGCCGCGCGCTCACTCGTCGCCCGGTGCCAGTCGATGCCCCCGAGCGTGCCGTTGAGGCGATTGAGGCACAGATTCGAGCGAGCGGCGCAACAGAGCTCTCCTCTGCGCGCATTGGTGCGTTGACGATGGCGGCGCTTCGCGAGATCGATCAGATCGCCTACATCCGCTTTGCGAGCGTCTACCAGTCATTTGAAGACCTCGAAACGCTCAAGCGGGAAGTAGACGAGCTGCTCACCGAGAAGGGCGCAGGGAAGGGGAAGCGTCGAGTTCGCGCCGTGGAGGCCGAGGCATGAGCGTCCTCTCTGACCGCGACATCCTGACCGCGATCGCAGCGGGCGAGATCGCGATTACACCATTTGACGCAGTGGATGTGCAGCCGGCCTCGGTCGACCTCCACCTCGACGGCACGTTCCGCGTCTTTCGTAATAACCGGTACGGCTTCATTGATCCGCGCGTAGAGCAGCCAGAGCTCACCGAGATTGAGCGCGTTGCTGATGGCGAACAGTTCATGCTGCACCCTGGAGAGTTTGTGCTCGGTCAAACCCGCGAGAAGATTTCATTGGGGAACTCGCTGCTCGGACGCCTTGATGGGAAGTCATCACTCGGACGGCTCGGGCTGTTGATCCACTCCACCGCTGGTTACGTTGACCCAGGCTGGGTGGGGAACCTGACGCTAGAGCTCGGCAACGTTGCCCGTCTGCCAATCGCGCTCTACCCGGGGATGCGCATTGGCCAGATCTCGTTCCACCGCATGTCGTCCGAGGTCGAACGGCCGTATGGGAGCAGTGAGTTACGCAGCCGGTATCAGGGCCAAACGGAGCCAACGGCGTCCGCAGCGCACGTTGGATTTGATGCTGAACAGCAGGCGCATGACGGAGCGAGGGTCGCCAAGCCTCGTGACTGAACGTCGCAGCATCGATCTCGGGGGGATCACGGTTGACCTGCTTCGCATCGGAACCTTCTGGAGCGATGCAGGGGCGATCTTCGGTCCAGTACCCCAGGAGACCTGGGCGCCGATGGTTGCGGACGAACTCGATGCACGATCCCGCCTCTTGCAGGCACTCAACATCTTGCACATCAGTGATGCCAGCGGTGCGGTGCTTTTAGAGACTGGTGCGGTGCCAGCCGGCACGCAGGTCAACGACGCAGATACGGATTCGCGCTCCGCCCGCGAAGCGCTGGCCGGCGCGGGGATTGATGTGGAGCGCATCGCCAGCATTGTGCCGAGCCACCTGCATCGAGATCATGCTGGTGGACTCGTTGACCAGCACGGCGCCGCCGCCTTTCCCAACGCCCAGATCGTTGCCCCTGACCGTGAGATCGCCGCCGTGGCGAGCGGTTCGCTTCGTGCCCGTGCGGCGTATGACGTCCCCGGCCTCACGCGCCTCTTCGGCGCTACTGCACCGCGCTCGTTTGACGGCACGCTGGATCTCACCCCAACGATCACGCTGCGTCGACTCGGCGGTCACACCCCAGGCTCCCAGGCAACCATCGTGCGCGGTCGCGAGCGCACCCTCCTCTTTCTCGGTGACCTCTTCATGCGCCGCTGGCAGGCGAACCCGCGGTGGGTGACGGCATACGACGACGAGGCGTGGGTCTCCGTCGACGCGAAGGCCTCAATCTTTGCCGAGGCGGCGGCGGGCGAGTGGCTGGTCGTCATGAGTCATGAGGTACAGGCGCCCGCTGGTCGCATCGTGGCTGAACGCGATCGCTTCCGTTTCGTTAGCGAGTAGGGAGCAGCTCCTCGACCAGTGCGGCTGCCGCTTCGCGCGTTAGCGGCCCCGTAATCACGCGTAGGACACGACCATCGGCGTCGAGAATCAGTTTCGTTGGGATGCCACCAGCGCCAGCGGCGCGAAAGAGTTCACTGTTGACGTCAACTAGGAGTAGGTAGCCGAGCTGATAGCGCTCCGCATATGCCGCGACGGTTGACGAGAGCTCGCCGACTGAGATGCCGATCACCTGGAGGCCGCGATCGCGGTATGTGGCAGCGAGCGAGCGAAGCACGGGGGTCTCCTGCTGGCAGGGAGGGCACCAGGTGGCAAAGAGGTCAACGATCACCAGGCGTGGGGCGGGGAGCGTTGCCTGCTCGTCTGCAAAGACACCTCCACCAGCGACAGGTTGCCCGGCAGGGATCGTGAACGTGGCACCAACCTCGATCCCCGTGGCGCTCGGATCCACGATGTAGAGGTCGGTCGGTGTTGCGGTTCCCGTTGGGATATTCGTTCGCGACAGCAGCAGGAGGAGAGCCAGTAGGGCAGCCGCCGCTCCGATGGCGCCGATGCTTCGTTGCGAAAATGGTCCGATCACAGGCCAGGGAGCCCAGGCATGATGCGCGAAAGCACCGTGAGGCCGCCAGTCGCAATCAGTACGCCAATGCCCGCAACGAGAAGTCCGCCAACGATGCCGGCGGCGCGCGTACCGCCACGGAGCCGGCTCATGAGTCGTTGCAGCGCCGCAGGGCTGCGATCAGCTACGGCTGCGAGGGCCAAGAAGGGGAGTGCGAGGCCGAGGCTGTAGAGCGCCAGCAACAGCGCCGCACCCGCAGGGTTGCTCCCAGCGGCCGCAATGCCGAGGATCGCTCCAAGCACGACACCGATGCAGGGTGTCCAGGCGATGGAGAAGGCGGCGCCCAGTAGGAGGCTGCCGAGGTAGCCGCCACGCAGAATCGGCGTTGGTGCACGCATGCGGTCGAGCTGTGGGATGCGCAGGATGCCAGCAAGATGCAGGCCACCGATCGTCACAGCAACGCCCACGGGAATCTGCAAGATCGGCAGAAGGCGTCCGGTGGCGCCGCCAACGTAGCCGGCGCTGATGCCGAGGGCGATGAAGATCGCGCT
>SHYI01000006.1 GCA_009692905.1 Chloroflexota bacterium | reverse complement strand
CGCGCGGCGTTCTCCACGATCCGCACGAACCATCCCCGAAGGTTGGTCGGCGCGACCCGGTCGAGGGAGCGGTACGCCGAGAGGAGTCCAGCCTGCAGGGCGTCGTCGGCGCTCGCCTCGCTCCCCGTGATGCGCAGGGCCATCCGCCACGCCAGGTCGAGATCGGGGGTGAAGAGGTCGCGGAAGGCATCCTGGGAGCCCGCTCGTGCGGCGGCGAGCAGCGCCGTACGCTCCGCCCCCTCGCCTCCGCCTGGTCTGCTGCCACGTGTCATGTGCCTAGTGTGCCGCGCCGCTAGGATCTATGGGTGCCGAAGTGGCGAAATGGCAGACGCAACCGACTCAAAATCGGTCGACTGAAAGGTCATGTGGGTTCGACTCCCACCTTCGGTACCAAAGCCACCGCCCCGCTACGATAGGGGGGCCGAAGTGGCGAAATGGCAGACGCATCCGACTTAAAATCGGCCGGTCGATGAGATCATGCGGGTTCGAGTCCCGCCTTCGGCACCAACCACATCACAGGGAGGCAACATGAGCGAGAAGGCATTCACCCCGCGCGCCGATCGCCCTACCCTCATGCGCGAACATGCCGCCGCCCGCGCAAAGCGCGCCGCAGCAGCTGCAGGCTCAGCTGAATGGCGTACCGCCGCTGCGGAGGTCGCAGCAATTGAAGTTGAGATTGCGAAGTTTGAGGCGCTGCGCGTTCCGCCAGCGCGCGTCGCGCGACCTGAGGCGAAGGGGAAGTAGCTCCCCGTCGGCTTAGCGGCCGAGGATCGCCCCAACAACCAGCCCAACAAGGAGCGCCCCCATTGCGGGCCGCGAGGCGAGGAAGGCCGCACCAACATGCCAGAGTGGCCAGAGCGGATAGCCCGCGGGCGGTGCGGCCGGACGCGGCGCAGCGACAATCTTCAAAGCTGGTAGCGCAACGATTGCACCGAGTCCCGCAAGTGGCGCGACGAACCATGGGAAGATTCCGACTGCAGGGATCGCAAAGATCGCGATCCCCAGATAGCCAGCAGAGATCAGCACCGTTGTGAATACACGCGCACGGCGCTCGCCGATACGGACCACGAAGGTCTTCACGCCGCGTGAGCCGTCCGCCTCGATCTTGTCGAGATGCTTGCCGAAGAGCACGGCGGTGACGAAGAGTGCCCACGGCAGCGTGGCGATCAACGCGATCGCATCAACGGAGCCGGTGGCAGCGAGGTAGGTTCCCCCACCCATGAGTGGACCCCACACGATGAACGCCGAGAGCTCACCGAGGCCGCGGCGCTTGAAGCGTAGTGGTGGATCGGTGTAGCCCCACGAAAGGATGAGGCCAGCGATCGCAAAGGCGCCAAGGAGTGGCTCGCCACGAATCACCATCGTGAAGCCGCCGAGGATTGCGGCGAGGGCGGTCAACACGCCAATGGTGATGAGCAGCGTGCGGCTCGACATGGCACCCGATGCGATCGGATGCGGCGAGTAGTCGGCGCGCGGGTAACCGGGTCGATCGAGACCGTCGTGATAGTCGCGCCAGTCGTTCGCCAGGTTGTTTGCCGCATGGGCGAGGTTTGCGCCGAAGAAGGCGGCGAAGCCGAGGAGGATGCCGCTGACGGCGTTGCCGCCAAACGTGGCGTCACTGATCTTGCCGCTCCACCAGGCGAAGAGGAGGCCCTGTCCAGAGCCGAGAATTGTCAGCGGGAGCACTGAGGCGCGTGTAAGGAGCAGTGCGCGCGCGACGACTGACATCGTGCGCCAATCAACGCCCTCAGGGGCGGACTGACGGGTTAGGACGGAGACGTAATCTTTGCTGCTCATATGGCTATTCTCCCCTCTTCTCCATAAATCTGCAGGGCTGGATCTTCATCAGTTTGTGGGGGAGATCAGCTCCAACTCAATCCCGTCGCCACCCACGCGGTCACGCAGGATCGCGGGGAGGCCCGCATCCCATGCGACACCATTGCGCTGCTCCATCGGCAAGAGTTGGGCGCCACCCCCCTGCGGGATATGCACCACCACACGGGTCGCCCCTGGTCGCGCACGCAGCTCCCCCTTCACGATCTCCATGGCGCGAATCGTCTCCTCAACGGACTGGCGCGCCTTGAACTTGATATGCAGCACCGCGCCTGCGGGAATCTCTGCCGGATCAGGATTCGACATGGCCCCGGCGAGCGGCTCTGCAGGTGGCGCCTCGACCGCGACGGACGCATCAAATTCGGCGGGTGCGCGCTCCGGCATGAGTGGTGCGCCCGCCTCCATCCCCTCAGGGACCATGCCCGCCGGAATCCCGCCGTTTGGGAGCGGCGCGACAGAACGCTTTGCGTAGCGTCGCCCCCCGCTCGAAACGGTGAGCCTGGAGCGAACTGCGTCGGCGCTTAGGCGCGTCGCCTCCTCCCACGGAACGACGGACTCAACGAGAAGCGACCACTCTTCACCGCGCTGCTCGGTGCGACCGGCGATGAGAATCCCTTCGCCCTCGATCCAGGAGCTCTTCGTCGACTCCCACACCTGCGGGAAGGCCACGACCTCCATGCTCCCCGTGAGATCCTCCACGGTGATGATCGCCATTGAGGCACCCTTCTTCGTCACCATCTGCCGAATGCTCAAGACGATGGCGCCGAGTGTCGCCGTCTCATCGCGGAACGACTCATCGCTAAAGTCACCAACGAAGGTGCCCACATACGGCTGCATTGCTGGAGCCAACGCGTTCATTGGGTGATCGCTCAGATAGACGCCCATTAGCTCGCGCTCCCAGCGCAGCCGTTCGCGCGTCGAAGCCTCCGTGACGTGTGGGAGTGCGGGGATCCCCGCGCCGGCAAGCTCAGGCATCGCATCAAAGAGACCGACCTGACCCGCCGCGCGCTCGCGCTGCGCACTAGAGCCGCCAGAGATCGCGTCATCAAGGGCGAGCAGGATCTGTGCCGGGTGGCCGAAGCGACGGAGCGCCCCAACCTTCGCCAGCGCTTCAAGGACGCGCTTATTGGCGAGTCGAAGATCAATCCGCTCACAGAACTCCTGTAGTGAGGCCGCCTGCTCCCCCGCCTCACGCGCCGCAACGATGGACTCGGCGGCAGTAGCTCCAACATTCTTGACCCCTAAGAGGCCGAAGCGGATCGCCTCCCCCTCTGGCTCAAAGTCGAGATTTGAGAAGTCAACATCTGGGGGGAGCACCGGAATGCCAAGGCGACGGCACTCCGCAATCGCAGCAGCAACCTTCTCCTCTTTGCTTCGGAAGGCGTTCAACACGCTAGTCATGTACTCCACGGTGTAGTTCGCCTTGAGGTACGCGGTTTGGTAGGCGATCAGGCCGTAGCAGGTCGCATGGGCCTTGTTGAATCCGTAGTTTGCGAACGGCTCAAATGCCTCGAAGACCTTTTCGATCGTGGCGCGTGCGACCCCCCGCTCGGCGGCGCTCGTGATGAACTCTTGCTTCAAGCCCGCAAGGACATCCTCTTTCTTCTTGCGCACCGCGTATCCCAGCGTGTCCGCCTTCGGGCCCGAGAAGCCACCGAGCGCAGAGGCCGCGGCCATGATGTCCTCCTGATAAACGAAGACTCCGTAGGTTCGCTTCAGGAACGGCTCAAGGAGGGGGTGCAGATACGTCACCGCCTCCTGGCCGTGTTTGCGGCGGATGTAGGTCGGAATGTTCGCCATTGGCCCTGGCCGATAGAGCGCGACCATGGCGGCTAGGTCGTAAACGCTCGTCGGGCGCAACTCCTTGATATAGCGGCGCATGCCGGGCGACTCGAGCTGGAAGATTCCGGTCGTCTCGCCTGAGGCGAGGAGAGCGAACGTCTTCGCGTCATCAAGGGGGATCTTGTCGAGATTGATCTCAATACCGCGCGTCTCTCGAATGCGATCAACCGCCGTGCGGAGAATCGTGAGGTTCGCCAGGCCGAGGAAGTCAAACTTTAGGAGGCCGAGTGCCTCTACCCCGTGCATCTCGATCTGGGTCATGACCCCCTCGGAATTCGTCGCACGCTGGAGCGCCATGATCTCGGTAAGTGGCTCTCGGCTGATCACCACACCCGCGGCGTGCGTTGAGGCGTTCCGTACCACCCCCTCCAGTTGCTCAGCGAGACCGATGAGCTGGTTGTACTCGGTCCCATCGGCGTAGGCTGCAAATTCCGGGGACTTTCGCGCCTGGGCAAGGCTGATGTTCAGGAGTGCGGGCACCGATTTAGCGATGCGATCAACCTCGCTGTAGCTCTTCCCGAGCACGCGCCCAACGTCGCGGATCGATGCACGCGCCGCCATCGTGCCGAAGGTGATGATTTGGGCAACGCGGTCTTCCCCATACTTTTGCGAAACGTAGCGAATCACCTCGTCACGGCGACCATCTTCAAAGTCGATGTCAATATCGGGCATGGTCACGCGGTCCTCGTTCAGGAATCGCTCGAACGGAAGTTCGTAATGCAGCGGGTCTACGGGCGTGATGCCGAGCGCGTAGGTCACGATTGACCCGGGTGCACTGCCTCGGCAGGTGGTCGCGATCCCCTGCTCTCGAGCAAAGCGCACGAAGTCGGCCACAATAAGGAAGTAGGCGGCGTAGCCCATCTTGATGATCACATCGAGCTCATATGCGAGTCGAACGCGCGCCGCTTCACTCGGCGTGCCGAATCGACGGACGAGCCCTCGCTCAGCCTCTTTGGTGAGCCAGGTCTCAACGCTCTCGCCCGCTGGCACCTCAATGTCTGGAACGCGCGTTGTGCCGAGCTCCAGGCTGAAGTCCACCATCTCGGCGATGAGCCGCGTGTTCTTGAGCAGTTCCGGGCGGTCAGGGAAGAGCGCCGCCATCTGCGCTGGCGACTTGAGATAGAAGTCGCCAGAACCGAACTTCATGCGACCCGGTGTCTCAAGGTTGCTCGCCGTGCCGATGCAGAGGAGCACGTCGTGCGCATCACGCTGGTCGGCGCGAACGTAGTGCAGATCGTTCGTCAGCACGAGCGGCAGGCCCACTTCGGGGGCGAGACGGAAGAGCTGTTCGTTCAAGCGACGCTGCTCGGGGAGTCCGTGATCTTGCACCTCAAGGAAGAAGCGCCCCTTCCCAAAGATCTCGCCGTACTTCCCCGCGAGGGCGCGCGCATGCTCCCAGTCATCAACCTCGAGTGCGCGTGCGATCTCGCCGTTCAAGCAGCCCGATAGTCCGACGAGGCCCTCAGCGTGCCGCGCAAGATGCTCGTGGTCGGTACGTGGCTTGTAGTAGAGCCCGTCGAGGTGTGCGTCGGTGACGATCCGGCAGAGGTTGCGATAGCCGGTGCCGCTCGTTGCGAGGGCGATCAGATGGAACGGCTGCTGGTCGGCCTTCCCCTCTTTGTCGCGCATGCCACGGCGAGCGACGTATGTCTCGACGCCGATGATCGGCTTAATCCCGTGCCGCTTTGCGGCCTGCACGAATTGCACGGAGCCGTAGAGGGCACCATGGTCGGTGAGGGCGATGGAGTCCATCCCGAGGCGCTTCGTCTCCTCCATCAGCGACTCCAGGTTGCTCATGCCGTCGAGCAGGCTGAACTCGCTGTGGACGTGGAGGTGCGTAAAGTCAGGCTTGGCGCTCACGTGGGGCAGTCTAGCGATCGGCGTACTATCCCCCTATGGATGAGCAGGAACGCGCACGACTACGGGCAGCCATAGAGGCCGCCGAGGGGGGCGCCCCGGAGCCCGCCGCAGTAGACGCGCTCATGCGCCGCATGCTGACGGAGAGTCGCACCATCGCGATCGTCGGCGCCTCCCCCCGCCCGGACCGCCCCTCGCACGGCGTCCTGCGCACACTCGCCGCAGCTGGCTGGCAGATCCTCCCGATCAACCCCATGCCGGAAGCGCTGCTCAACGGGGTGGCGGGCCTCCCCTGCTATCCAACACTCCGTGCCGCTGCCGCCTCACTTCCGGCTGGGGAGCGGATCGACCTCGTTGATGTCTTCCGGCGCTCTGAGGAGTGCGAGGAGGTGGCACGCGAGGCCGTCGCGATTGGCGCGGGCGGACTCTGGCTGCAGCTTGGAATCGTCAGTCCCGCTGCCGCATCGATCGCAGTCGACGCTGGCATGCACTTCGTACAAAACCGTTGCCCAGCTATTGAAATGCCACGCCTTGGGATTACTGGGCCGGGCCAATAACGTACGGCAATCGCCTTAGGCAAAGAGAGCGAGTAGCACCCCAGCAATTGAGGCGGCGCCAACGCCGGCAAGCCTGCGGAGTCGATTGGCGATGAGCTCACCCTCGAGACGATCGACAAGGTCGGGGCCACTCCCCGGGGTGCCGCGCCACGCCTCATAGCGCGCTGCAGCGCCGATGCGGTTCGCCCACTCCGTTCGCGCTCGAAGGAGCGGCGGGAGTCGAAGCGCGAGATAGACAAATCCAGCGATGCCGAGACCGCCAACGAAGAGTCGAACCAGGTCGAGCACTTAGGCGTCGAGCAGAGTCTTGAAGACGGCGCCAAGTTGGGCAGCGTCGCCACGCCCCTTGCTCGCCTTCATCGCCTGGCCAACCAAGAAGCCGATCGCCTGCTGCTTCCCCGCCTTCCAGTCGGCGAGCGCCTGTGGGTTCGCAGCGAGCACCTCGCTAGCAAGTTTCTTCAGGGCGCCGTCGTCACTAATCTGCCCGAGGCCGCGCTCAGCGATCGCCGCGCGCACATCAAAGCTGCCGCCGAGGAGCTCGGCGAAGAGTTCTTTCCCTGTGGTGCCGTTGATCTCCTTACGAGAGACGGCGCCGATCAGCGCGGCGAACTGCACTGGGTCTGGCTCAGCAGCCCCCTCATTTGCGGCACGGAGATACTCGCCCGTCACCCAGTTCGCGAGCGTCTTCGCATCGATCGTTGCACCTGCAGCACGTGCCGCTTCGAAGAGCGCCGCAGCGCGCGGCTCCCCAACGAGTACGGCGGCGTCATATTCGGAGAGCGCGAGCTGTTCCACATAGCGTGCTCGTCGTGCTGACGGGATCTCGGGGATGCTGGCAACGATGCCTGCCAGCCAGGCTGGATCAATGGCGAGTGGTGGGAGGTCTGGCTCTGGGAAGTAGCGATAGTCGTGCGAGTTCTCTTTGGCCCGCATCGTGTAGGTGCTCTCGCTTGACTCATCCCAGCCGCGTGTCTCTTGCGTGATCGTTCCACCCGATTCAAGGACTTCGGTCTGCCGTGCAATCTCAAAGGCGATCGCCTTCTCCACCGAGCGGAAGGAGTTCATGTTCTTTACTTCGGTGCGCGTACCAAACGGTGCATCCTCGCTTGGACGGATCGAGACGTTTGCCTCGACGCGCATCTGCCCGTTCTCCATCTCGGCGTCGGCTGCACCGATCGTGCGCAGCAGGAGGCGAAGCTCTTCGGCGTAGCGTCGGGCCGTCTCCGCGTCGCGAATGTCTGGTTCGGTCACGATCTCAAGGAGCGCAACGCCTGAACGGTTGTAGTCGATGAGGCTGGAGCGCTTCCCATCACCCCCCTTCTCGTGGCGAAGGCGCGCCGTATCCTCTTCGAGATGGGCACGGCGAATGCGCACGCGACTCGTTCCGGCGCTCGTGGTTACTTCAATGGTGCCGTGCTCGGCGAGTGGGAAGTCGAGCTGGCTGATCTGATACCCCTTCGGTAGATCTGGGTAGAAGTAGTTCTTGCGATCCCAGATCGTGGTTGCTGGCGCAGCGGCACCGATCGCAGCACCAACGGCGAGCACCTTCTCAATGGCCGCCTTGTTCGGCACTGGGAGTGCGCCAGGGAGACCGAGACAGGTTGGGCAGGTCTTGCTGTTTGGCAGGTCGCCCTCGGCCGGAATCGCGCAAGGGCAGAACATCTTTGTGACGGTGCGTAGCTGCACGTGCACCTCAATGCCGATCACCGCATGCCAGGTCATGCCGCCACCTCACGTGCCTTGGCAACGAATCGGCCGATGCGCACCAACGCCTCGCGGAGGTTCTCTTCCGAGGTGGCGTAGCAGATGCGCACGTGGCCAACGCCGCTCGCACCGAACGAGGATCCTGGAATGACCGCAACGCGCTCCTCGGTGAGGAGGCGCTCGGCGAAGACCTCGTCGGTCAGGCCGGTTGAGCGAATGTCGGGGAAGGCGTAGAAGGCGCCCTGCGGTGCACCGGTTGGCAGCTTCAGGGCGGCAAGGCCATCCAGCACGATGGTGCGGCGTCGCGCGTAGGCGGCGCGCATCTCCTCGAGCGCCGGCTCGCCGTTCGTGAGCGCTTCAAGGGCTGCATCTTGCGCGATCGTTGGGGCGCTCATGATCGCGTACTGGTGAATCTTGACCAGGCCCGCAACGATCTCCTTCGGCGCACAGAGGAAACCGACGCGCCACCCCGTCATGGCGTACGACTTCGAGAAGCCGCCGATTAGGATGGTGCGCTCACGCATCCCTGGGTAGGCCGACATTGCGCGGTGCGCCGGTCCCTCATAGACGAGTCGGTCATAGATCTCGTCGCTAATCACCACCAGGTCCCGTGCCACGGAGATCTTGGCGAGCGCCTCGCGCGTTGGCTCGTCGAGGGTGGCCCCGGTCGGATTCGCGGGATAGCCGAGGAAGAGGGCCTTCGCGCCTACCGCCGCCCCATCAACGGCCTCAGCGTGGAGGCGCCAGTTATCGCTTGCACTCGTCGCCACTGGAACGACGGTGCCGCCCGCAAAGACGACCGCGGGGAGGTAGGCAACATACGACGGCTCTGGCAGCACGATGCGATCGCCCGCACCGATGGTGCCGCGAACGGCAAGGTCGACCGCCTCAGAGGCGCCGACCGTCACGATGATCTCGCTCTCTGGGTCGTAACTCACTCCTGAGCGCTCCTGAATCTTCGCGGCAATGGCGCGGCGAAGTTCAATGGTTCCGAGGTTCGAGGTGTAGTGCGTGCGGCCAGCGCGCAGGCTCGCCACAGCGGCCTCAATGATGTGCGGTGGCGTGTCGAAGTCGGGCTCCCCTACGCCGAGGCTGATCACGTCGCTCATGGTTGCGGCGATGTCAAAGAAGCGTCGGATGCCAGATGGCGGCACCGCGTGGACGCGGTCAGCAAGTGCACGCTTTGCGAAATCGCTCACGCTGCACCTCCGCCGAGCTTGGTCAGATCATGCGGCGCAACCGCGCGCCATGCTGCGGTTGCCGTGAGCGCCTCGTAGCCCGCGGAGATGCTGAGCAGTTCGGCCTCAGACCACGGCTTGCCGATCAGCTGCAGTCCGACAGGAAGGTTCTCAGAGAGGCCGCACGGAATACTCACCCCTGGGAGTCCCGCCATGTTCGCTGGCAGGGTGCAGGCGTCGGCGAGATACATGGAGACCGGATCGCTCATCTTTGCGCCGAACTTCCAGGCCACTTGCGGACTCGTAGGTGCAACGATGGCGTCAAAGCCCGCCGCCCAGATGCGATCAAAGTCGCGCGCGATCAGAGTGCGGACCTTCTGTGCCTTCACGTAATAGGCGTCGTAGTAGCCCGCGGAGAGTGCGTAGGTGCCGAGCATGATGCGTCGTCGCACCTCAGGACCGAAGCCGCGACCGCGCGTCTCGAGGTACCCGTTCAGCAGGTCGCCGCCGCCGTGCTTCGATGCGCCGTAGCGAACTCCGTCGTAGCGGGCGAGGTTCGCCGAGGCTTCTGCTGGCGCAACGATGTAGTAGGTCGCGAGCGCATGCTCGGTGGTTGGGAGGCTCACCTCTTCCACGATCCCGCCCGCAGCCTGAAGCGCCGCAACCGCATCACGAACGGCACGCTCAACTCCAGCCTCCATGCCGGCGACAAAGTACTCCTTCGGCAGGGCGAATCGCTTGCCGCGAATGGCAGATGCGGCGGCATCACCGCTCGGGAGGTTGAGCAGCGCCGCATCAAGCGGACTTCGCGAGCTGGTGGCGTCATGCGCATCGGCACCAGCAATCGCGTGCAGCAGGAGTGCTGCATCCTGCGCCGTGCGCGCAAATGGCCCAACCTGATCAAGCGATGATGCAAACGCGACGATGCCGTAGCGCGACACGCGACCGTAGGTCGGCTTCATGCCGACGATGCCGGTCAGGCTCGCGGGCTGACGGATTGATCCACCCGTGTCGGTGCCGATGGAGAGCGGGGCGTGGAACGCGGCAACAGCTGCGGAGGAGCCACCCGACGAACCGCCAGGGACGCGGTCGATCGCCCACGGATTCACCGTCTTCTTGTATGCCGAGAACTCTGTCGATGAGCCCATGGCGAACTCGTCCATGTTGGTCTTGCCAAGAATGACTGCACCCGCCTCTTTCAACCGTGCAGCGATGGTGGCGTCGTACGGGCTGACATACCCCTCAAGGATTCGTGAGCCCGCAGTTGTGGGGGTTCCGGTGAGGTTGACGAGATCCTTCAGCGCAACGGGGATGCCGAGGAGTGGTGGGAGTGCGTTGAGCGCCGCGGGGCCAGCGGCACGTGCGGTCGCGTAGCGCGCATCGGCGCGGTCGGCCTCAGCACGCGCCTGCTCGTGTCGAAGGTGCAGCCATGCGCCAAGGACGCCATCCTCTCGGTCAATAGCGGCAAAGAGCTCGTCGGTGACGGCGCGAGAAGTTGCTGCGCCCGAGTGAAAGGCGGCGCGGATCTCGGTCGCGGTTGCGCGGCGTAGGCTCTCCCCGCTCATCCGTCGGCCTCCTCAGAGAGGATCGCCTGCACGCGCACAAAGTCGCCGCTTCGGGCCGGTGCGTTCTGTAGGGCGTCGTCAACGGGGAGGGATGGCTCAGCGACGTCCTCACGCAGCGGCATCGCCTGAACGATTGTCTGTGCGCTCGGTGGCACGCTTGAGGTGTCGACGTCGGTGAGGTGGGCCCACTGCTCAAGGATGAGGTTCAGGTCGCCCTGGAGCTTCCCCAACTCGTCGCTGGTGAGGCCGAGGCGTGCCAGCGCAGCGACGCGTTCTACCTCGGCACGGGTCAGTTCACTCATGCGGGAATCCTACCCGCCCGACGGCTCAACCCCCAGGAGCGCGATGAGGCCCGCCTCATCAACGATCTGAATGCCGAGCTTCTCGGCGGCGGCACGCTTGGAGCCAGCCTTCTCCCCTGCCACGAGCAGTGTTGTCTTTGCGGTCACCGCATCGGCGACCGTACCCCCCGCCGCAGCGATGCGATCCTGTGCCTCGCGACGACTCCAGCCCGTTGCCGCGAGCGTTCCCGTAACCACGACGACCCGCCCTGCGAGCGGGCCACCCGTCACGACCGGCGCGACCACGGCGGGAACGATCACGAGCCCCGCGTCGAGGAGGTCTCCTAGCGATTCGCCCGCCAGCCCTGTGGCGAACGCGGCAACGATGCTCTCCGCCACCACCGCGCCAACCCCTGAGATGGCGGTGAGCTCCTCTGCGGTCAGAGAGCGCAGAGTGGTGAGCACGGCGCGACCCCACGCTGGCCCACTAATCAGGGGGACGCGGCGCTGCAGCTCTGCTGCGAGATCCTTCGACGTCGCCTCACCAACATGGCGAATGCCGAGCGCAACCAGAACACGCCACAGCTCTCGGCTTCGTCGCGCCTCGATCATGCCGAGCACATTGCTAATCCGATTCGGCCCTTCGCGACGTGCGCCGTCACTCAGGCTCCCCATGCGGTCAAGTCCGTCGAGCTGCTCAGGGGTCAGGCGATAGAGATCGCCGAGGCGGCGAACAACGCCGCGCTCAACGAGCTGCGCTAGGAGCTTCTCGCCGACGCCCTCGAGGTCGAGCGCCCCACGGCCAACCGCATAGCGCAGCGTCTCAAAGTTCTGCGCCGGACAGGCGCGATTCGGGCAGCGATGGCGCACCTCATCGCGTACAACTTCAGCGCTGCATGATGGGCACGTCGTTGGCATGGTGAACTCGGGTAGCGGCGAGGTGCGGCGCTCCGCAAGTCCGCGTACCACCTCAGGGATGACGTCGCCCGCCTTCTGTAGGACAACGATGTCGCCAACCCGCACGTCCTTGCGGCGAATCTCATCAATGTTATGCAACGTCGCGCGTCGTACCGTTGAGCCAGCCACAAGAACTGGCTCCATCTCTGCCACCGGAGTCAGGTAGCCGGTGCGGCCAACCTCCACGCTTATGCCGAGGAGTCGGGTCGCTACCTGCTCCGGGGGAAACTTGTAGGCGATCGCCCACTTCGGCGAACGGGCGATAGAGCCGAGCTGCTCCTGATCGGCGACCGCATCCACTTTCAGTACCGCGCCATCGGTCTCGTATTCCAGGGTGCGACGCTTCTCAACCCACTCGGCAAGGAACGATGCTGCACTCGCCCCACTCAGACCAGCACAAGCATGCTGCTCAGTTGGAAGTCCGAGTTCGTGCAGCCGACGGAGCGCCGCACTTTGCGCCGCTGGCGCTGGCTCCTCAAAGAGCTGATAGGCGAAGAACGAGAGGTTGCGCTTGGCCGTGATCGCGGCATCTTTCTGCCGCAGTGAGCCAGCCGCCGAGTTGCGTGGATTCGCATAGAGGGGGAGATCGGCGGCGGCTCGCTCAGCATTGAGCGCAGCGAACGACGACTTCGGCATGTAGATCTCGCCACGCACCTCACAGGTAGCCGGCTTCTTCAGCGTTGCAGGAATGGCCCGAATCGTGCGCACGTTCGCCGTCACATCTTCACCGGTGGTGCCGTCTCCGCGGGTTGCGGCGCGCACGAGCACGCCTCGCTCGTAGATGAGGCTGATCGCAAGGCCATCAATCTTCAGCTCAGCGACGAGTTCGGGCTCGCGCCCGCCGAGCCCCTTCGCCGCACCCGCAGCGAAGTCGGCGACCTCTTCGGGCGAGAATGCGTTCGAGAGGCTCAGCATTGGACGCTCGTGACGTACCTCGGTCAGCTTGACGGCCGGCTCCACCCGATCCTCCGCGCTCGCCCCAACACGCAGCGATGGCGAGTCTGGCGTAACGAGCTCGGGATGTGCCTTCTCAAGGGCGTTGAGTTCAACGCGCAGCGCGTCGTATTCGACGTCTGCAAGCGTTGGCGCATCCTCAACGTAGTAGCGACGATCCGCCTCGTTAATGGCTGCAACGAGTTCGCGATAGCGTGCCGCTGGTGCGAGAGCCTTGGCGCTCATCCCTGAACCTCCAGATTGGCGATGCTCGCTGCAAGCGTCTTTACCCCCGACCCGGCGAAGGCGATCGTGACCTCCTCATCGTGGCGGGTGAGCTTCGATGTGACCACGATCCCTTCGCCGAACGAGGGGTGTAGGACACGGTCGCCATCACGGAAGTAGCGCTCACCTGGGATACGCGCCCGCGCTGGTGCGACGGTGCGCGGCCGGAGTGGTGGGGGTAGCGGCGTGCCAGCCGTCTGCGGCGGAGCACCGGCCGCACCGCGACCCGTCGCCGCCCACGGGGGAATCCGCCCGACCGGCTGCATCAGCTCTGGCGCCTCGCCAATGAACTCGTCGTCATCTGGCGCCTCGTCGATCCCATCGGTATCGGGCACGCGGAGCGAACCGGAGCGTGCGCCAGCGCTATAGGCACGCCGCCTCGCCTCCAGGTCGCGCCCAGGGCGGAAGGCGCCGCTCGGGGCCCCTGGTGTGCCGCTCCCCTCGCGCCACGACTCGCCACCCGCGAATCCCGCCCGCGCCGAACGGAAGCCACGACCGAAGCGCGTCTCGCCATCGGCGCGTGGGTCGTCGTCATTCGCAACGACGAGCAACTCCTCTGGGATCTCCGCGAGGAAGCGTGACGGCGCACCGTCGCCATCACCCCAGCCACGACGGAGGGCGTACGAGAGGCTGAGGCGACGCTTCGCCCGCGTGATGCCGACGTAGCAGAGGCGACGCTCCTCCTCCATCTGCTCCTGGTCCATGAGGGCGCGACTGTGCGGGAAGAGCCCTTCGGTTAAGCCAGAGATGAAGACGGTTGGCCACTCCAGCCCTTTTGCGGCGTGCAGGGTAATCAGCGTCACGCGCTCCGCATCGCCATCGAAGGCATCCTGATCGGCGACCAGCGCCGTGTCCTCAACAAATCGGTCGAGTGCGTCGAGTGGGGCGAGCTCCATGAATCGCCCCGAGATGCCGCGAAGCTCCAAGAGGTTAGCCCAGCGCTCCTCCCCCTCTACACCCTCCGAGGCGAGATGTGCACGCAGGCCAGACTCCGAATAGACACCATCAAGCAGTTCCGGAAGCGTGACCGCCGCGATGCGATCGCGTAGGCGGCTGATCACATCGGCGATGCCGGCAAGGGAGTTCCGTGCGCGTGTGTTCACGCCAGCCACTTCGCCTCGTCCAGCGGCGGCGATGACGTGTCCGTATGGAGTTCCGTCAGGCGCACTGACGCTCGGTGCGGCGGCGGCGCGTAGTAGTTCGATCGTCTTATCGCCGATGCCACGAGGGGGCACGTTGAGAATGCGCTCGTACGAGATGCGGTCGGTGTCGCTGCGCAGCACGCGCAGCCAGGCCAGGGCGTCCTTCACCTCGCGGCGCTGGTAGAAGCGTGTGCCGCCGATCAGCTGATACGGAATGCTCGAGCGCAGGAGTGCCTCTTCAATTGCGCGCGACTGTGCATTAGTGCGATACAGGATGGCGATGCCGTTCAGGCTAACGGGCTCTGGTGCATCCGCGCGACGACCGGTCACCACGGCGGAAGCCTCTTCAATGCGCCGAACGATCCAGGCCGCCTCATCTTCGGGATCAAATGCTCCATAGACGGTGATCTGATCGCCACCCTCAAGCTCGGTCCAAAGCTTCTTCTTCTTGCGACCCTCGTTGTTCGAGACGACACCGTGTGCTGCATCAAGGATCGTTTGCGTTGAGCGATAGTTCTGCTCAAGTGGAACAACTTCAGCCGTTGGCCAGTCGCGTTCAAAGTCGAGAATGTTGCGAATGTCAGCCCCGCGCCAGCTGTAGATGGATTGATCGTCGTCTCCCACTACGCAGAGGTTCCCGTGCTTGGCCGCAAGTTCGCGGACCCAGGTGTACTGGATGCGGTTGGTGTCCTGGTACTCGTCAACGTGCAGGTACTCCCACTTCGCTCGATAGCGATCGGCCACGGCGGGTGCCTCCTGCAGCAGGCGCAGCCCTTCGAGGAGCAGGTCATCAAAGTCGACAGCGTCGAGGCGCTTCAGCTCGGTGGCATAGCGACGCGCAAATCGGGCGACGAGGCGCTCGTGATGGGTGATCGCACGATCCTCCATCTGGTCAGCGTTGAGGCCGTCATTCTTGGCGCGGCTGATTGCGCCAAGGATCAGGCTCGGCTTCGTCTCGCCGGTGGCGGGGAGGTCATCCTCTTTGAGGAACCCCTTGATCACCCGCGCCTGATCGTCGGCGTCGTAGATGGTGAAGCCCTTCGGCAGGCCGATCGCCTCGCCGTCGCGACGCAACATCCGAGCGCAGAGGCTGTGGAAGGTGCCCATCGCCACATCGCGTGCCGCCTCACCGATCATCTCGTGGAGGCGATCACGCATCTCGGCGGCGGCCTTATTCGTAAAGGTCACCGCAAGGATCTTCCACGGGGCGACGCCCTCGTGCTGGATCAGCCAGGCGATGCGGTGCGTGATCACCCGCGTCTTTCCTGAGCCGGCGCCTGCGAGCACCAGCAGTGGGCCCGCAGTTGTCGTTACCGCGCGTCGCTGCGCCTCGTTCAGCGGGGCGAGGATGCGCTCCTCAACGGCGCTGAGAGCGGCCCCCGTCAGGGGCGCACGACGCGGAACGGAACGCTCCGCCAGCGATGGTTCACCCGTGGGATCGAGGGGGAGGTTCACCCCCATATTCTACCGCCCGCCACCCTCCACCCACGAAAAACGAAGAGGACCCTCGGCCCCGCCGAGAGTCCTCTTCACCAGATGCGAGGTCGGTACTAGAAGTCCATCTCGCCGCCGTGGGCGTGGCCACCTGGCGCTCCGGACTCCTTCTTCTCTGGGATGTCGCTGACGACCGCCTCGGTCGTGAGCACCATCGCGGCAACCGATGCGGCGTTCTGCAGGGCAGATCGCGTCACCTTTGCGGCGTCAACGATCCCCTTCTCGAACATGTCGACCATCGTGTCGGTCGACGCGTCGTAGCCGGTCCCCTTCTTCGCCTTCAGGATTGCCTCGATCACAACGTCGCCACGGGCGCCGGCGTTCTCTGCAATCTGACGGGCTGGAGCCTCGAGAGCGCGGCGGACGATGTCCACCCCGACCTGCTCGTCGCCTTCAAGCTTGATCTTGTCGAGTGCGCCGCGCGCCTGCAGGAGCGTGGTGCCACCACCGGCGACGATCCCCTCTTCAACGGCCGCTCGGGTCGTTGAGAGAGCATCCTCGATGCGGTGCTTCTTCTCCTTGAGCTCGACCTCGGTGGCCGCGCCTACCTTGATCACTGCAACGCCGCCCGAAAGCTTGGCGAGGCGCTCCTGGAGCTTCTCCTTGTCGTAATCCGACGTGGTCTCCTCAACCTGCGCCTTGATCTGCGCCATGCGCGCCTTGATCTCAGCAGGCTTCCCCGCGCCATCAATGATGGTCGAGTTGTCCTTGGTTGCAACGACGCGTCGCGCGGTGCCGAGGTCCTCGGCCGTCACGCTGTCGAGCTTGCGGCCGACCTCTTCCGAGATCACCGTTCCGCCGGTCAGCACCGCAATGTCGCGGAGCATCTCCTTGCGTCGGTCGCCGAAGCCTGGCGCCTTCACCGCAAGCACCTGTACGGTGCCGCGGATCTTGTTCACCACGAGCGTGGCAAGTGCCTCACCGTCAACATCCTCAGCGATGATCAGGAGTGGTCGACCGGTGCCGACCGCCTTCTCAAGGGCTGGGAGTGCATCGGCAACAGCCGAAATCTTCTTGTCCGTAATGAGGATCGCTGGGTTGTCGAGCTGTGCCTCCATGCGATCCGAGTTCGTCACGAAGTAGGCCGAGATGTATCCGCGGTCGAACTGCATCCCCTCGGTGTACTCCTTGTCGAGTCCGAGTGACTGCCCCTCTTCTACGGTGATCACGCCATCCTTGCCGACCTTCTCCATAACCTCAGCGATCAACTCGCCAACGCTCGGATCTGCGGCAGAGATTGAGGCGACTGCCGCAATCTGCTCGCGAGTCTCAACCTTGCGTGACTGTGCCTTGATCTCGGCGACAACGGCGGCGACCGCCTTATCAAGGCCGCGCTTGATTACCATCGGGTTTGCACCAGCGGCAACGTTGCGCAGGCCCTCGGTGACGAGCGCCTGGCCGAGCACGACGGCGGTGGTGGTGCCGTCACCAGCCACATCGTCGGTCTTTGTCGCGACTTCCTTCAGAAGCTGCGCGCCCATGTTCTCGAAGTGATCTTCCAGCTCAATGTCACGTGCAATCGTCACGCCGTCGTTGGTGATCGTTGGGGCGCCGAACTTCTTGTCGAGCACCACGTTGCGGCCCTTCGGGCCGATCGTCACCTTTACCGTGTCGGCGAGCTTGTCGATGCCGCGCTTGAGCGCTCGTCGTGCCGCCTCATCAAATACCACCTGCTTTGCCATTGGGTCTCTCCTTCTCTATCTACGTTGGGTTACTTGGGCCTTCGTGGAATTAGTCGATGACGGCCAAGATGTCCTTGGCGCCAACGATGAGGAACTCATCGCCATCAATCTTGAATTCGGTGCCGGCATACTTTGCGTGCAGGACGCGGTCGCCCACCTTCACGTCAATCGGCTCGCGCTTCCCGTCATCAAGGATGCGGCCTGGCCCAACGGCGACGACTTCGCCCTCCTGTGGCTTCTCCTGCACCGTGTCGGGCAGGATGATGCCGCTGGCAGTCTTCTCATCGCGTGGGACTGGCTTCACGACGACGCGGTCGCCGAGGGGTCGGAGTGCTGCCTTCTTGGCCATCGGTAGAACCTCCTTGTGGGCGGGTGTGCCGCCCCTGAACACTTGTGCCTACGCGGGCGAGGCACGTGCTGAGATGTTAGCACTCGAGGGCTTAGAGTGCCAACTCCAAGCGTGGAGGGAGCGTGGCGTCGCGGGGGAAGATGCGGTCGTAGTTCTCGGCAATGGCGCGAGCGAGCGGCTCAATCGGCTCGCCGCGACGCTCCGCGATCCACGCCAGGGTCAGGGCAACGTTGGCTGGCTCATTGCGGTGCGGATCTGGCGCCCCGGGCATGGTGAGCCACGGTGCGTCAGTTTCGGTCAACAGGCGGTCGGGTGGAATCAACGCGACCCACTCCCCCGTTGCCGACTCCTCGGGGCGGAAGGCGAGTCCAGAGATAGAGACGGCCCCGCCGAGCGCGAGTGCCTCCTCAACGTAGGCGGCGCTCCCCGAGGCACTGTGCAAGATGAAGGGGACCCGCCCACCGAACGCCTTGGCGCCACCAGGCGCGCCAATCGCTGAGCTCCTGAGCGTTGCCAGCAGTTGGCGTTGCGACTCATCGCCATCACCCAGCGAGCGGCAGTGCAGGATCAGCGGCTTGCCGAGTGCCGCCGCGACATCGATGTGTGCTTCGAGGTTTTCAATCTGCGCCGCAAGTGGCGCGAAGTCGCGCTTCGTGTCGATCCCCGTCTCACCAATAGCTACCACACGCGGGTCGGTCGCCCGCGCCAGAAGCGCATCGCGCCCGGGCGCGTCGGTGACTGCCGTATACGGGTGGATGCCAATCGCAAGGTCGGCCCACGGCAGATCTGGAGCGATCCGAAAGGCGCCCTCAGAACTCTCGATGCCGTACGACGGAATGAGGAGTCGGACCACTCCCGCGTCGCGTGCGCGCGCAGCTACCTGCTGGTAGTCGTCGTTGAAGCGATCGGCCTGCAGGTGCCCGTGCGCGTCAGTCAGCAGCGGCATCGAGCACGTCCGCCTCAAGTCGCGGGAAGAGCGGCTCTGGTGCGCCGAGTGGGCCGGCCGCGCCGAGTGCACCCCATGCGCCAATCTCGTCGAGCGACGGACCGTTGTGACCGCTGGCATCGTACGGCCAGTTTCGACCGAGCAGCGTCCAGATTTTTTCGGCGATGGAGGGCATCACCGGTGCGGCATAGAGGGAGATCAGGCGACACGACTCAAGAAGATCACCAAGCACGCCGCGGAGCTTCTCCTCCGCCGCAGCATCACCGAGTTTCGCCGCCTTGGCGAGCTCCCACGGCTTCTCGCTATCGACAAACTTGTTTGCCACGCCGACGAACCCCCAGAGAGTGCCGAGCCATTCATGCAGCGCGTTGCGCTCCAGCGCCGCGATCGCCTCGCGTCGCGTCTCCTCCCAAGCGGCACCGAGGGTTGATGCAGCAGCCGGGCGCGGGAGCGGCGCATCGGTGAAGGCGCGGCTCGCCAGCGTTGTGGCGCGGTTCACCAGGTTGCCGAAGTCATTGGCAAGCTCCGAGTTGTAGCGGCGAATGATGGAGTCCCAGCTCACATCGCCATCGCGATCGAACGGCACTTCGCGCAGCGCAACGAATCGCGCGCCATCAGCGCCGAGCGCGGCGACCGCATCATCTGGGTCAAGGAAGTTGCCACGGCTCTTGCTCATGCGCTCGCCGCTGGAGAGGAGCCAGCCGTGCACCCAGATCTTCTTCGGTGCCTCAAGGCCCGCGCTCCACAACATCGCTGGCCAGAAGACGGAGTGGAATCGATTGATGTCCTTGCCGATGATGTGCAGATCCGCGGGCCACCATGGCGCGCCAGCAGCCTCCGCTGGGAAGCCCGCGCCAGTGAGGTAGTTGATTAGGGCGTCGTACCAGACGTAGATGGTCCCGGCCTTCGGATCGCCTTCGCCAGTCGCGGTCAGCGCGCTGCTGCCATCTTCATGAATGGGGAATGGAATCCCCCACGTTGCCCCTTCGCGGCTAATCGAGAAATCTTCCAACCCCTGGCGGACAAATCCGAGCATCTCGTTCCGTCGATATTCGGGCTGCACGGGCGATGGATCCTGCGTCAGCCAGGCCTCGAGGCGCTCCTGATAGGCGCTCAGTTTGAAGAACCAGTTGCGCTCGGTGAGCCACTGCAGCGGGATGCCTGGATGGTTCGGGCAGACGGTCTTGTCGCCCTCCTTGACCACATCATCGGCGTTGCGGAACCCTTCGTTCGGGCAGTACCAGCCTTCATAGCTGCCGACGTAGATGTCTCCAGCCGCAAACGAGCGTCGGACCATCTCCTGCGCGGCGAGGGTGTGGTCGGCGTCGGTGGTGCGAATGAATCGATCGGGGCTAATCAGCAGCTTCGCCTCGCTCGCCTGGAAGAGGGCAACCTTGGCGTCAACGAAGGTCTTCGGTGCCACCCCCTCCTCTGCAGCGCGGGCGGCGATGTTGACCGAGTACTCATCCGTGCCGGTCAGGAAGCGCACCTCGTCGCCGCGCATGCGCCGCCAACGGGCGATGGCATCGGCACCGATCACCTCATAGAGCGTGTGCAGGCCAGGCTTGTTATTGGCATACGCGATGGCCGTCGTTAGGTAATACCGCATCGTGGGCGATTGTCGCAGAAGAGCGCGACCCAAGCGCGATACGCCCGCAGTATCCGCACCGTGGGAGGGTGCCAGAGCAGGCGTACGGCTCCTGCGGGTCACGTGATCCGGGCCGCCGCCGCACAAGGAGGCGCAATGAACAAGGTCATGCTCGCTGGCAGGATCACCAAGCCCGTCGAATTGAAAACGCTCCCCTCAGGCTCCAAGGTCGC
>SHYI01000005.1 GCA_009692905.1 Chloroflexota bacterium | reverse complement strand
GAGAGCGTCTACCTGGAAGGGTGGAAGCTTGGCCTCAAGGCGATCGCGATCTATCGCGACGGCTCGAAGCGCTCGCAGCCGCTCAACACCAGCAAGAAGAAGGACGAAGCGGCAATTGCCGAAGTCGCCGCTGCGATCTTGCCTGGTGCCGGTGCAGCGCGACGACGCCTGCCAAAGGAGCGCACTGCAATCACCCATCGCTTTGAGATCTCGGGCCAGGAGGGATACCTCACGGTCGGTCTCTACGAGGATGGTCAGCCGGGCGAGATCTTCTTGAAGATGGCGAAGGAGGGCTCCACCGTGAGCGGCCTCGTCGACAGCTTCGCGACCTCGGTCAGCGTGGCAATGCAGTACGGCGTGCCACTCCGCGACCTGGTCAACAAGTTCGCCCACGTGCGATTCGAGCCAAGCGGATTCACCGGCAACGCCGAGATCCCACTGGCGAAGTCGATCGTGGACTACGTCTTCCGTTACCTCGGAAGCCGCTTCCTGCCAGCTGGCGATCGCGAGATCCTCGGCCTGCAGGAGCGCACCGATGGCGGTCCGGTCCTCGGCGCCCTCCCAACCACGGTTCGCGTGGGTGCGGTGGAGTCGTGCGGTCCGAACTGCGCCTGCGGCAAGGGCGGCGGCGCAACGGGGTCGGTCTCGGCTCCCATTGCGATCACAACCCCAGCGCCAGTAGCTGCTCCAGCCGCACCGGCGGCAACGGGCGGTGTGCTGGCGGTCGCTGGCCTCGGCTTCCAGAACCAGTCCGATGCACCGGCGTGCATGGAGTGCGGCGCGATCATGGTGCGCAACGCAGCCTGCTACAAGTGCATGACCTGCGGTACCACGAGCGGCTGCAGCTGATCAAACGCGGAACCTCGTTCAGAACGCCCCGGTCGCCTCTGGCGGCTGGGGCGTTCTGCTACAACTGAGCAGAGAGGAGGCCACCGATGCGCAGCGCCAAAGGGAGCCAGGCTCGCCTCGCCATCGCTCTGCTCCTCGTCGTCGCCCTAGCGACCAGTGCTTGTGCGGAGCCGGTCGCCGAGTCGCCGAGCCCAACCGCCAACTTCATCCCCAGCGGCACCATCGACTGGCAGAGCTGTCCGGTCGCCGACCCTGTCACTGGCGGAAACCCAGAACTCCTCTGCGCCACAATCACCGTCCCACGCGACTACCTGACGCCTAACGGGCCGACGATTGACATCGCTGTAGCCCTACTTCCGGCCGCCGACCAGGCGAACAAGGTCGGCCCACTCCTTCTGAACTTTGGTGGCCCTGGCGCATCGGGCATCAACATCCTCGCCGAGTCGGGTCGTGGCGTGGTGCCAGCCGAGATCGGCAATCGCTTCGACCTCGTCTCGTGGGACCCGCGCGGCGTCCAGCGCAGTGCACCCGTCGAGTGCCTCAGTGACTCCGAGATGGATGACTATGCGGCAACGCCGGGTATCACCGATCGGCCGACCGCAGCGGACTGGGCCTCAGCGCTCAACGACGCGCAGTGGTTTGCCGACAAGTGCAAGGCGGGCACGGGCGAGATGCTCGCCTACATCGGCACCACCGCTTCAGCACGCGACATGGAGAGCATTCGGATCGGCCTTGGCGTAGCCAAGTTGGATTATCTCGGCTTCAGTTACGGCACCGCACTCGGCGCGGTCTATGCAACCCTCTTCCCCACCTCAACCGGCCACATGATCCTTGACGGCGCCGTTGACATGGCGCCGACCGACGAGTCCGAGTATGGCGAGCAGGGGGTGTCAATCCAGGGCGCGCTCAATCGCCTCTTCGCCTGGTGCGATGCCGATGCCGCCTGCCCATTCGGCGACGGCTCATCGCGCGCCGCGTTTGATGTGCTGATAGACAACCTCGATGACCAGCCGATTGAACTCGAAGATGGACGCAAGCTGAACTCTGTGCTCGCATGGACTGGCGTGATCATGACCCTCTACAACCGCGACTACTGGGATTACGCCGTGCAGGGTCTCGCGGGGGCGAGCGAGGGCGATGGATACCTGCTGAGCCTCCTCGCCGACGCGTACATGGATCGTGGCGAAGACGGCACGTATAACTCAAACATCATGGAGGCCTTCCCGGCGATCAGCTGTATTGATTCGCCAACCACGCCATCGATTGCGCGCTACAAGGCGATCTACGAGAAGTTCGTCAGCCAGGCGCCAGACTTTGCCGCGGGTCACGCCTCCAGTGGCCTGCTCTGTGGCGTATGGCCGTACACGAGTGCCGACCCGCTACCGACGCTTGTGAATGGCGCTGGTGCCGCACCGATCTTGGTGGTAGGTACCACCGGAGATCCTGCGACGCCATACGCCTGGTCGCAGCGCATGGCAGATCTACTCGAGAGCGGCCACCTACTGACCTACGTCGGCGAGGGACACACCGGCGTTGGTGGGAAGAGCGCCTGCATTGACGAGGCGGCCATCGCCTTCCTTGTGAGCGGCACCCTGCCCCCTGAGAACACGCGCTGCAATGACTGAACGCCTCATCGTGGGCGTCTACGGATCGGCACGCCTCCCTGACAGTGATCCGCGGTGGGTTGCCGCCTTCGACCTTGGTGCGGCGCTCGCCGAGGCCGGGTTCACGGTTGCCACTGGCGGCTACGAGGGGATCATGGGCGCCGCCTCACGCGGGGCCAAGTCAAAGGGGGGTGAGGTGCTCGGCTACACGGTGACTTCGTGGGATGGCCTGGAAGCGAATGAGGCGGTCACGCGCCGTGTTGACTCCGCCGACCTCTTCGACCGGCTGCGCCTCTTCTCGGAGGCGGATCTGCTGATCGGCCTTGATGGCGGGGTTGGCACCCTTGCCGAGATCGCCGTTGCCTGGAACCTGCTGCAAGTCAGTGATGCGCGGCCACTCTTGCTCGTCGGCGATGCCTGGGTAGAGCTCGTGGATCTCGTTCGACGTCGCCTGGTGGTTGACCCCGCCGACCTTGATGTCGTGCACGTGCTGCCGAGCGGCACCCCCACCAGCATGGTGCTGGCTGAGGCCCGCCTGCTGATCGGGGCGCGACTTGGCCTTGGCGCCCCCTGGGAGGCATCGCACCCCGCACCCTCTCCCGCGGAGCGGTAGGATCCTCCAGATGTTGAACCAACCTGCCCCAGCCCTGGCGAGTGACGAGAGCACCCCAGCGGTGGTCGCGTCAACGCCCTTGGCAGATGTCGATCCGGGCCTGGTGATGACCTGCTGCGCCAATTGCGGCAAGCAAATGATTGATCGCAAGTGCAAGATGATCTGCGAGTGTGGCTACTTCCTCTCCTGCTCGGACTACTACTGAGATGAGCGAGAAGCAGAAGAGCGGGATTCCGAAGAACCCTGGTCGTCACGAGCTTGGCATGAGGGCGACCATGCTCTTTCCGAATCGCGAGATTGTTGAACGCTCGTATGTGCCGATCATCTACACCGCCTGTCGCACCTGCTACTCCGAACTGCCACCAGAGGAGATCTATCGCCGCGCCGCAGCGGGCGAGATCGACCCAGCGAAGCAGCGTGAGTTGGTCAGCCGCGTCATTGAGTCTGGTCACGGCAGCACCATTGAGCATATCGTCTTCACCTTCGCCATTACCGGCGTCACCCGAACACTCAGTCACCAACTGGTGCGCCACCGCGCCGGCGTGGCGTTTGATCAGCAGTCGCAGCGCTACGTGACCTTCAAGAAGGCGGCGACGATGCTCCCTGGATCTGTCGCCGAGGCCGATGAGACGGTTCGTGCGCGATTCGAGGAGGCGACCCAGGGTGCACTCGGCCTCTACGGCGACCTCGTGGCGGCAGGCATCCCCGCCGAAGATGCGCGCTTCGTCTTCCCCAACGCCACGCGCACCAACCTGATCATGACCGTCAACCTGCGCGCACTCATCCACATGTCGGGGCTACGCCTCTGCACCATGGCGCAGTGGGAGATTCGCCGCCTCTTCCAGCTCATCCGCCACGAGGTGTTTGCGGTGAGCCCGTTCCTCGGCAGCTTCCTCGCCCCGAAGTGCGTGCCGCTCGGCTACTGCGATGAGTCGGGAAACAAGGATGGCCACTGCCCAATTCGACCGCACAAGGATGAGGTTCTCGGCGCATGGGCGGCAAAGGCGGCCGAAGCGAAGGTGAAGGGTCGCGCGCTCCCACTGGCTGAATAAGCCGCGAGCCGCCACGCATCTCCCAGATGGGAGAGGATGGGGGCAATGAAACCTGCCACCGCCTCACGTAATCCCCTGGAGCGTTCACCCCTACGCGCCGCGCTCTTGACTGCGGCCTTCCCTGGACTCGGCCACCTCGCGCGTGGTGATCGACGTCGCGCCTCACTCTTTGCCGCTCCGCCACTCGCCATCATCGGGGCGACGCTGGTTCTGCTGCTCCTTGGCGGCACCACGCAACTCTTGATCATCCTCGTGACCCCAGGTGCCCTCCTCCTCCTGGGGGTGCTCAATCTCCTTCTCGCCGCGTGGCGCCTCGGTGCCCTTGCGCATCTGCTCCGCGGCGCACGGTTGCCGCGACGCGAGCGCGTGCTGGTCGCCGCTGCAACCCTGCTGCTCGTTGTGGCGCCTCACCTCACCGTGGGCCGCTCGCTGATCGCGCTCGATGAGCTCCTGAACGAAACGTTTGCTGACACATCACCAACGCCTTCGGCGAGTTTTGATCCCACCGCCTCAGGTGCGGGGAGCCCATCCCCAGATGCATCGCCCGTGGCAAGTCCTGGCAGCTCAATAGGACGCGGAAGCGGAACCGGCACGCTCCCCTCCCTCACCGTCACGACGCCGTGGGCGCGACCCGGAGAGATCCCGTGGGGTGATGACGGCAAGTTTGATCTGCTCCTGCTCGGCTCTGATGCGGGCTCAGACCGCTGGAGTCGACGCATGGATGTGATGCTGCTCGTTGAGGTCGATGTCGCCACCGGACGGGTGGCAATGTTTGGCTTCCCACGAAACATGATGAGAGTGCCGCTCCCCCCTGGTGCGGCGCGCAACGCCAGCCCGTGCGGCTGCTTCCAGAAACTACTCAACGAGGTGTACACCGACGCGACCTTCTACTACCCACAGCTCTGGCCCGGCGAGGGGAACATCTCAGGGATCGCCGCGGTCCGCGCAACAATCTCTGAGCTGGCGCAGCGGCCAATCGATGCGGTTCTGGTCGCCGACCTGTGGGGCGTGATCAAGGTGGTTGATGCGATGGGCGGCATCGACATGAACGTTACGGAGCCGATCTACGACAAGAACTATCCAGACCCGGTGCTCGGCTCGATCCAACTGCGTATTGATTCTGGCCAGCAACACCTCAATGGGCGGCTCGCCCTCGCCTACGCCCGAAGTCGCCACCAAGATTCAGACTACGGCCGCATGCGGCGGCAGCAGGCACTACTGCTGGCGATTCGCGATCAGCTCGGCGCTGCAACCATCTTGAACGCCCCAGCACTTGCTGCGGCGGCGAAGGGGTACGTGTGGACCGATCTCCCGCGCTCTTCGTTGCCGAATCTCGTTGACCTCTTCTCGCGCGCCGCCACGGCGCAGGTGCGCCTCTACCGCTTTGCGCCGAGTGCCTATCCGGCATATCTAGACGCGGCCACGATCGCCAAGATCAGAGGGGTAATTGCGAACGCCTTCCCAGCGGTGCCATCACCGTCACCAAGCCCATCGGATTCTCCGTCGATGAGTCCTGACGCATCGCCGAGCGCGCCAGAGAGCACTGCTCCGTAGGGGGAAAGAGTTCACCCGAGAGGCCATCCGATGTTGGGGGCGACGCTTGCACGCCGATTCCCCTCCGCTGTGAGATCGGATCGAGTCGCCCCGGCCGTAAAGCCGAAGCTCCCAGGTGACCCTCCGCTCCGCCGCTACGAGTTGCCTCGCGCTTTGGTGGTCATTCACCAGCACCGTCAGTTGCCTGTCGGTTCGATCCCGTCATCGCCACAGTTCGTTCCGCCTGGCCGATTGCTCGGTCGGCGGGTTCACCGCTGGCCCCTTCGGGCTACGAGTAGCATCGCGGGGAGAGACTCGTATCAGAAGGTACTTATCAACGAAGTAGTGCCTAGCGCTGCGGGAGTTCTCCACCATTTTCACCGAAGTGGGCGGAATTGTGGAAAAGTGCCGCCCTACTCGTCGGCGGCGCCCGTGGCGGCGCGGATGACCTCAACGATCGACGAATCGGCAAGGGTGGTTACGTCACCAAGGTTTCGCCCTTCAGCAATGTCGCGCAGGAGGCGCCGCATGATCTTCCCGGAGCGAGTCTTCGGAAGCTCCGGCACAAATTCAAGGTGCTTCGGCTTAGCGATCGCGCCAATGTTCTTTCCCACGTGGGCGCGAAGCTCTTCAAGAAGGGCGGGCGTTGGGTTGATCCCCTTCTTCAGAATCACGAAGCCGACGATCGCCTGGCCGGTGAGCGGGTCACTCTTCCCCACCACCGCCGCCTCGGCGACGGAGTGATGGTCGACCAGTGCAGACTCAACCTCAATGGTGCTGATGCGGTGCGCCGAGACGTTCATGACGTCGTCCACACGCCCAAGGAGCCAGTAGTACCCATCGGCGTCACGGCGGGCGCCATCACCCGCGAAGTACGAGCCGGGGAATCGGCTCCAATATGTCTCTTTGTAGCGCTCTGGGTCGCCCCAGATGCCACGCAGCATCGACGGCCACGGCTTGGTGAGGGTGAGGTAGCCGCCCGAACCGAGCGGAACACTCGCCCCTGAGTCGTCAACGACATCAGCCGAGACGCCAGGGAGCGGGAAGGTAGCGGAGCCGGGCTTGGTGGTGGTGACGCCAGGGAGTGGGCTGATCAGAATCGAACCGGTCTCCGTCTGCCACCAGGTGTCCACGATGGGGGTGGAACTGCCACCAATCATCTCGCGATACCAGAGCCACGCCTCGGGATTGATCGGCTCACCCACGGAGCCGAGGAGTCGCAGTGAGCTGAGGTCGTGCCCATTCGGATGCTCGTCGCCCTGGCGCATGAAGGCGCGAATCGCCGTTGGCGCGCAGTAGAGGATCGTGACCTTCAACTCTTCGACGATTGACCACCAGCGATCCCATGCAGGAGTGTCGGGGGTTCCCTCGTACATCACCTGCGTTGCGCCATTGCTCAGCGGGCCGTAGACGATGTAGCTGTGTCCGGTCACCCAGCCAACGTCGGCGGCGCACCAGTAGACATCGTCGGGCTTAATGTCGAAGACGGCGCGATGCGTGAAGGTGGCGCCGAGCAGGTAGCCGGCGCTGGTGTGCATGATCCCCTTCGGCTTCGCCGTTGTGCCGCTCGTGTAGAGCAGGTAGAGCAGTTGTTCGGCGGGCATCGGATCGGCCGGGCACTCGGCCGGCTGACCTGGCACGAACTCGTGCCACCAGTGGTCGCGACCAGCCTGCATCGCTGTTGTTCCGGCGGTACCTGGCTGGCGACGCTGGTAGACCAGAACGCCCGTGACGGATGGGCTGCTCTTGAGCGCCTCGTCGGCGATCGGCTTCAGCTCAAAGAAGTTTCCCTTGCGGTAGCCACCGTCAGCGGTGATCAGCACCTTCGCGGTGGCGTCGTTGATCCGGTCGGCGAGCGCATTCGCGGGGAAGCCGCTGAAGACCACGCTGTGTGCTGCGCCGAGGCGGGCGCAGGCGAGCATGGCGATTGCGACTTCAGGGACCATCGGCATGTAGATTGCGACGCGGTCGCCCTTGGCCACGCCGAGCGCCTTCAGCGCGTTCGCGGTCTTCTGCACCTCGCGCAACAGGTCGTTGTAGGTGACGGTGCGGCGGTCACCTGGCTCGCCGATCCAGTGGAAGGCAACCTTATCGCCACGACCAGCGGCAACGTGGCGATCAACGCAGTTCTCCGAAACGTTGAGCTCACCGTCATCGAACCACTTTGCAAATGGGAGCTCCCACTCCAGCGTTTTCGTGAAGGGCTTCCGCCAGGTGAGGAGCTCGCGTGCCTGCTCGGCCCAGAAGGCAACAGGGTCGGCGCTGGCACGCTCATAGAGATCGGCGCGCGCATTTGCCGCTGCAGCCGTTGACGCGTCGGGTGCAAAGGAGAGCCCCTCAGCCTGGAAGGTTTCGATCCCGTGCTGGTCTGGCGCGTCGCCCACTAGCCGGCGGCCTCGTCGTCGTCAGCTACCTCGCGCTCCTGCTCCTCAACATCGCTGTCCTTGAGGTGCGGCACGATGCCGGCGCGGCGCTGGCTGCCGCTCCAGCCCAACTTGGTGCTGATCTGCTGTGCGGCGTCTCGCGCCGCAGTAGCGAGTGCTGGGAGGGTTCCAGGAGTGACGCGAGTGGCGGCACCCCAGACCACGACCGTCGCGATCACGGTGCCGCGCGCATCACAGATCGGCACGGCGACGGCGGAGATTCGGTCGTCCCACTCGCCGATCGCCACGGCGTAGCCGCGGCGGCGAATGGTGGCGAGCTCTTCAAGAAGGGCACGTGGTTCGGTAATGGTGCGTGGTGTATAGCGAACTAAACCGCGTCGAGCGATCGAGAGGACGGTGCGCTCTGGGAGTGAGGCGAGGAGCACCTTCCCTGAGGCGATAGCGTGCATGGCGAGTGGTCGCCCGGTGATGTCTGGCATCGGTGTGAGGTTCGGTCCGTCAATTTGGCAGATCGCTACCGATGCAGCGACACCGTCGAAGACTTCGAGGCTGACCGTCTCGTGGGCGACTTTGGCGAGCGCCTCCATTTCGGGGAGGGCGATCGCGCGCAGGTTGAGGGTGCGCTCGGCGGATTGTGCGAGGCGAATGATGCCGACGCCGAGACGGAAGTGCCCACTCTCAAGGTCCTGCTCCACGAGGCCGCGGCGCTCGAGGGTGGAGAGGAGTCGGCTCACCGTGGACTTGTGTAGACCAAGGGAGTGAGAGAGGTCGGTGACCGAGGCGGAGCCGTCGGCTTCAGAGAGGCAGACCAGGAGTGCAGCGGCACGATCGACGGAGCGAACGGCGGCGTCATCTGCGCCTGGCGCTACGGCGCCGCTGACATGGTCAAGACCCTCATCAGGGCTCTGGGCGGCGCGACCGCGTGCCTGTTCACTACTCATCGGATGGTGCTCCTCCCTTGGGGGCGGATGATCCGCCCGCAGGGCTCTCGCGTCAATGGGCGGCCCTATTCGTGCTCAGCGCGGCGCACGCGGCACCTCTAAGATGGCATCTACAGGGGGCGCTGCCTCCACGGCGAGTACTGGGGGGTTCCATGGCGCAGGGGGGTCGACAGGCGATCATCGTGGGGAGCGGCTTCGGCGGCCTCTCCACGGCCATCCGCCTCCTCTCCGACGGCTGGCAGGTCACCATCCTGGAGGCCCGCCCCGAGATTGGCGGCCGCGCCTCGCGCATCCAGGAGGGCGGCTACACCTTCGACACCGGCCCCTCGCTCATCACCATGCCCTGGCTCTTTGAAGAGGTCTACGCCGCAGCTGGCGAGAAGATGTCGGACCACGTCACGCTGCGCCAACTGCAACCGGGCTACCGCATCTTCTGGACGGGCGAAGATCGCCACTTTGACTTCGGTAGCGACCGCGAGCAGCTGCTCGCCGAGATGCGCAAGTTCTCGAACGACGACGCCAATCAGCTCGAGGCGTTCCTGGCCGCATCGGGTGCGATCCACCGCGAGGGGATTCTCGTCTCCGGTCGCCAAAACTTCTTGAACCTGAAGGACTTCGTCAAGCTCCTCCCGACCATGGCGCGCCTTGATGCAATTCGCTTCCTCCAAGGGTGGGTCGGCAAGTTCTTCAAGGAGCCACATGTGCAGCAGGCGTTCGGTTTCCACTCGCTCTTCATCGGTGGCGATCCATCGCGCGTTCCCGCCATCTATTCGGCACTCGCCTACCTGCAGATCGCCGATGGCATCTGGTACACCGAGGGTGGCGTCTACAGCATCATCGAATCGTTCGGTAAGATCATCGCCAAGATGGGCGGCGTCATTCACACCAACAGCAAGGTAGATCAGATCCTGCATCGCAACGGTCGCGCCACTGGGGTTCGCACCGCCAATGGCGAGGTCCACAACGCCGACCTTGTCATCTACAACGGTGATGTGACGGCGCGTGATGCGCTTCTTCCCGACGCCCCTGATGCCTTCCCATGGCGCCTCCGCCCACTGCGCACCACGATGTCGGCGCACATGCTCTACCTGGGCACCAACAAGAAGTTTGAGAAGCTCCTGCATCACACCCTCGTGGTTGGTGATGACTATTACGGCTTCATTAAGGACGTCACCCGCGAGCGTCGCATGCCGCGCAGCAACGCCGTCTACATCCACGCGCCATCGCGCACCGAACCCGAGATGGCGCCACCAGGCGGCGACTCCATCGCGATCCTGCTCCCCGTGCCGAACCTGCGCTCGGGCGATGACTGGACCGAGGCGGAGCCGCGCATGCGAGATCGCACCCTGGAGTGGCTGGAGAACTGGGGTCTCCCTGGGTTGCGCGACTCGATCGTGGTCGAGCGCTCATGGACGCCGCTCACCTTCCGCGACGAGTTGCTCGCCCCCGATGGGAACGCCTTCGCCGTTGAGCCATCACTCGAGCAGTCAGCCTATTTCCGTCAGCCAAACCGCGACCGAACGATCGCTGGCCTCTACTACGTTGGCGGCGGCACGCACCCAGGCGCAGGGATGCCAGGGGCGCTCCTCACCTCACAGGTCACGCAGGATCTGATTCGTGGGGACTACCCCGCCCCATTCACGTCGCGTGCCACCGGCCCGACCGGAAATCTCGTCCGCCCGTAGCGGCATGACCCCCCAGCGCGATCCGCGCGTGGCGGCACTCCTCCCCGAGGCGCAGGCAACCATCAATCGCGTCGCGCGCAGCTTCGCCCTTGCGGCACGCTTCCTTCCAAGGCCGGTTCGCGACGACATCAACCTGCTCTATTTAGCGCTGCGCCACCTTGATGATCTAGTCGACCTTGAGGCGCCGAGTGGCTCTGCAGGGCGCGCCGAGGCCGCGCAACGCCTAGCGGCAATCCATACCTGGCTTAGCAGCGGAGCAATCGACAGCGCTGGTGGCGATGAGCTGGCGATCTTCGTCGACCTGCAGCGCCGCACCCCGTCACTCCCAACCGATGCGATCGGCGCCTTCCTTGACGGCATGGAGGGCGACCTCGCCGGCCCCGTCATGGAGAGCGATGCCGATCTCGATCTCTACTGCTATCAGGTTGCGGGCACCGTCGGTCGCCTGATGGCGGCGCTCCTCGGTGTGCGTGCCGGCGACGATGCACAGGCAGACCGCGCCGCCCGTGCCCTTGGTGCGGCAATGCAGCGCACGAATATCTTGCGCGACATTGACGAGGATCTTGCCAACGGGCGTGTCTATCTCCCCGCAAGCGCCCTACGGCGCGCTGGACTCGACCCTGCAGCAACGAGCGGTCCGACCTCGCTTCGTGATGGTGATCGGCGCGCGCTCTATTTGGCCGAGATTGCTCGAGCCGATGCCGACTACGAGGTTGGCACTGCAGGGATCCGGTACCTACAGAACGGCGGCCGATCGATTCGCGTGGCGGCGCACCTCTATCGCGAGATCCTGCGACAAATCGAGCGCGACGGCTTCGGCCTGCGGCGGCCTCATCGGCCGGTGGTGGGACGAGCCCGCAAGGCCGCTGCCCTGGTGCGCGCAGTGACGAGCTCCTAGAGGGGCCCCTACCTCAGTGCGCGCGGGCGTAGCGCGCGAGGAGCGAGAGCGAGACCACCACGATCGCGGTACCGAGCAGTTGGATCGGGGTCGTCACATCGTTCAGGAACACCACGCCGCCGATCAGCGCAACCACTGGCACCAGCGTGCTGAACTGGCTCACCGTAGTTGTTGGAATCCGTCGTGTTGCCTCGAGATAGAAGATGAACGGTGCAGCGCCGCCAAAGACGCCAGTTGCAACTGAGACGACCCACTGCATCTCGGTTGCTGGCAGCTGCAGGTCGCCGTTAAAGATCGTGACGCGCACGATCAGAAGGGCGAGGGAGGCGAGTGCCGCCACCAGCAGTTGCGATGCGACAAGCGGCAGCACCGGCATGGTGCGCACCAGCTTTGAGGAGATGAGCACATAGGCGGCGCCGCAGAAGAGTCCGAGTGTGGCGAAGATGATCCCCTCCGGCTTGAGCGTGCCCGCGACACCAGCGCCGCCGACCACGAGCGCCACGCCGAAGATCGAAACAACCATGAGGATGGCGGCCTGGCGACTCACCCTCTCGCCGAGATATGGGGCGGCCAGAATGGCGATCAACACCGGATTCAGCGACGAGACGAGGGCGACGAAGGCACCACTCGAGAAGATGATGCCGACGTTACCGAGCGTGTACGCCCCCCACGGCTCGATGATCCCGGTCGAAGATGCCCGCAGCAGCCCTGGGTGTCGGAAGCCGCTCAGCTCGCCACGGATTGCACCGAGAAGGAGCAGCACGAGAAAGCCGACACCGAGCTCAATAACCAGGAACGTGTCGTTCCCCACCCCCGCCGAAAGGACGTAATCCGAGGTCGTCGCTCCGAAGCCCCACGCGAGCGAGGCGCCGATCGCGCAAAGGATTCCGACCGTTCGCCGGGAGGTTCCGCGAGCCGCGCCCGCGGTCCCCCCAGCGATGCTCATGCCTTCGGCTTGACCCAGTTCGGCATCTCGGCCTCAAAGACCGGGAGCGGGATCTGGCCGTGCCCAATGGCGTGATCGTGGAACGACTTGATGTCGAACTTGTCGCCATCGCGCTTCTCGATCGCGGCGCGCGTGCGCTGAATGGCACGCTGCCCAACCTTGTAGCAGAGCGCCTGAGCTGGCCAGGCGATGTAGCGATCGGTCTCGATCTCGGCGTCGGTTCGTGGTAGCCCAACGGACTCCATGAACGCCACACCCTTATCTCGGTCCCAGCCGAAGGCGTGGAGGCCGGTGTCAACGACGAGGCGCGCCGCGCGGTGGGCCTGACCCTGAAGCATGCCGAAGCGCTCCATCTCGCTGCGATAGAGGCCGAGCTCGTCGGCGAGTCGCTCTGAGTAGAGACCCCAACCCTCGACGTAGGCGTTCCCCGCAAGGTGCGAGGCGTGCTTGCGCAGGTCTGGCAAGAACTCCAACTCCATCTCGAGTGCGATCTGGAAGTGGTGGCCCGGGATGGCCTCGTGATAGGTCGTTGGCGCGAGGGCGTGCAAGAAGCGCGACGGCAGGTCGTAGCCGTTCACGTAGTACGTCCCCGGGCGCGAACCATCAGCCGCAGGGCTGAAGTAGTAGGCGGCGGGTGCATCCTTCTCCTTGAAGTCTTCGACCGCCTTCACATCGCAGCCAGCCTTCGGGAAACGCCCAAAGACCTTCCCCGCTTCGGCATAGCCACGATCAATGTCTTCCTTAATTCGAACGATGAGCGCCTCTTTTGACGCCGCGACGTTCGTTGGGTCACTCTCGGCCGCATCGCGCAGCTTCTCAATCGAGCCGCCGAAGCCGAGCTTCGTCGAGATGACCTTCATCTCCTCTTGAATGTCGGCCCACTCCTGCAGGCCGATCTCGTGGAGCTCCTTCGGATCGAGCTGTAGGCCGGTCCAGCTGCGGATGGCCACCTTGTAGAGCTCGGCGCCGTTTGGTGCGGAGCAGAGGCCTGGCACTTCGCGCGCCTTGGTGCGGTAACTGCCAGTGACCGCCTCGTAGTAGCGCTTGATCTGGGGGTCAACGTACTCAGCAACAATCGTGACAAGCTCGGCCCGCTCAGCGTCACCAGCAACGTTGGCGGCGGTGACGATCGGTGACTGTGCGGTTGGAATGGCCATCAAACCGTCGAGCTGGGCGATCAGTCGCTCCGTTGAAATCTTGGAGGCGACAAGGCCACGCCTCTCCGCCTCATGGACGCGCGCAATAGCCTCGTCCATGAACTTCGGGAAGGCCTTGAGTCGGCTCACCAGCTTGGCGAACTTCTCCGGGGTCTTCGCATCCTGGAAGGAGACGATCTGCGGCAGGAGGGTCTGCACCCCATCCATGTGGTCAACCGATGAGAGGAGGTCCATGCGGTGATCGTCCTTCTCAATGGCGATCGAGCCACCGACGGCGATCAGGTCACGCGTGATCTTCCACTCAATGTCGAGCCCCTCGTCGCCAATGGCCTTCGCCGCCTTCGAATACTTCTCCCACATGGCGCGGTCGCGCAGGCGTGCGGCGTCCGAGGTGTCGTCGAGGGCGCCGTCGTTGACCTCAATGCCGAGGAAGGTTCCCCAGATTGGAGAGTGCGAGAGCATCTCCTTCCAGAGGTCGTCGGCGAGGGTCTTGACCGCCTGGTCGTTCGCGGAAAGTGGCTTCGACACGATCTGGGCTCCTCCCCGGGGCTCCGGGACTCCTGCGCCCAAGTACTAGGCGCCTTCCGCTCAGGATACGGCTTGCGCCGATTCTCGGGGGCGACGGGGGCGCAGGGCGAGATGCAGGAGCAGTCCGAGTGGCCCGAACATGAGGGCGAGCGTCAACGCCGCAATGCGGAATGGTGCCCCAACGCCACGGCTCAGGCCGTCGAGCCAAATGAATCGCCCCGCGATCAGGTCAAAGGCAAGCACATGGAGCCACACGGCGAGGCTCCCCTCTGGGGTTGCGAGTGACGTTGAGATTGCACTCAGTGTTGGATTGAGCAGGGTTCCGAGAATGGCACCGGCGCTGGGAATTACCAGAGCTGCATACAGCAACCCGATGGCGACCACGGGCCACGGCGTCAGCATGGTGCGTCGCGTGATCTCTGCGTTTGGGCGTGCGGCCATCAGGAACCAGAATGGTCCAACGCCAATCGTCGCTGCAAGGAAGAGTGCGCTCAAGACGTCAGCTGAGAGGTTCACGATCAACTCCTTCTACTGCTTCGCTATTGGCAACGCCCCAGCCCATCGAGCTGAGGTCAAGTTGCGCCGCGTCTCGCGCCGGCGGTTCGGCGCCGAGATGCCCCTCAAGATCGGCGAGCCGCGGTGCCGCGAGACGGGAGAGTGCTGCGACTCGATCGGCGGCGATTAGATGCCAGTTCCCCGTCTCCCACGAAGCACTCAGCCGCTCATCGCGCGCTAGGCGGAGTTGCAGCAGCGGTACGAGCGCTGGTGCAAGAACGAGGAGCCGCACGACCTCGCGATCGCTCGCGATGAGTGCATGACGTTGCAAGAGCAGTTCACCAACGGGGAGAGGGCCAGTAACGACCTCACAGAAGAGCACAGCACGACCGCGGCGGTAGAGCACCGCGTCTACGGCGTCATAGGCGGCGCGATCGGAGCGAAGGCGCAGCGGTGGCGAGCTGTCAATTGGATCAACCGTGGCCCGCGCCCCGAGGGTGCGACCGGCAACAACCGTAGATGCAAGCGCAGGTGCAACCGCAACGTGCAGGCCCATGCGGGGGCCAAGCTCCAGCAGCCCCGCAACGATAGCGAGACGTTCACTCGTGAGATCCGCTCGTGATGCGCGCGCCGTTTGAGTGCCATCAACCACGCTCGTATACGCATCCAGCATCGCGCTGCGTAGCTCTGGGCTCATGCCGACCGGATCAGCATCGAGCGCCACAAGTGCCTCGTCAACGCCGTCGCCTGCGCTGAGTGTGTCAACGAGCGCAAAGGCGGCGGCATCGGCGCGATCAGAGGCTGGGGTAGCCAGGCGCTCACGCTCCGCGCGCCCCTCAACAAAGATGCGTCCATCAGCCACCGCAATGAGTTGATCGAATGATGCAGCAGGGCGAAGCTTCGTATGCAGATCGGCAACGCCGCGCAGCTCTTCGGCAAACGCTGCTGCATCGAGCAGCTCCCCTGCCGCATGTGCTGCACCAGCGCGCGCCGCTGCGTAGGCGGGGAGGAGCTGTCGCGGCGTAGCGGGCTCGCCATGAGCGACCACAAGGTCACTCATGAGCGCAATCTGACTGCGGGGCTGCAGCCCCTTCAACGGTGGCTCGCTCATTCGCGCGGTCACGGTGAGTCCAGGGGTGCGGTCGTCGTCGAAACGCCGGGCCACGCTGCCTGCAGCGCCCGCAAGGCTGATCGCCGTTAAGACGCCGGCCAGCTGTTCAGCGTGATCATCAAGATCGATCACGAGAAGCGGGTCGTGACGCATCAGTGGATTCATCGCCACGAGGAGTCGCGCCAGGGCGGCGGCGATCGTTACGGCATCGTTTGATTGCAGCGCGGCAAGGAGTGGGTCGGGTTCACTCTGTTCGCCAGCCCAACGCGCGGCAATCGCACGGTCGCTGAGTTCGTCGGCGCTGTCGCCCACGGTGACGCGCAGGAGCGCGACACGAATTGCAGGGGTGCGCGTCACGAGCGTTGCCAGCGACGTGCGCGCGGCCGCTCCGCCGCGCAGAACGATCGTGCCGCCCCCGGGGTAGGTGAGCGCGGAGAGGTCGCTACTCATGGTGAGGTGTGGCGGCACCGGCTGGGCAGTGAGGTAGATTCGGCGACGGGCATCGATGGCATCGAGAAGCGCCTGCCATGGCGCGATCTCCCACCAGGTTCGCCCAGCGCGCTGTGGTCGAGCCATCGCCGCCGCCGCTTCGGTCAACGTGAGGCGCAGTGCCCCCAGCATCACGGCGCTCTCGCTTGAGCGTTCTAGGGCACTGCCCAGCGCATCAAGCGAGCGCAACTGCCGGGTGCTCCAGCGTGCCGCGGCGCCATCAACGACGCCAGCGAAGCGACCATCAACTCGGGCGCGAACCGCAGGCTCGAGGAGCCCAGCAGAGGCGACCTCGTTCGGGAGCATGGTCGCGGCGTCACCACCACGTCGCCCGAGGGCACGGCAGGCGGCACAGGTGGCGCGACGCGCCGCTGGTTGCCCCTGCTCTCGATCGGCATCAAGCGCCTCCTCCCAGCGCCAGGCGGCGACGCGCACGGCCTGCCCACAGGCGGCACAGCTGCTCTGCCATCCGGTGTCAAGCGCCTCCGAGGCCGATGCCAGCAGCTCCGCTGCGGCCGCCTCATAGGCGCGCACCGTTGGGGGGCGAAGCTCGGCAGAGATCGCCCACTCATCCACAGCATCGCGCGCATGAAGGAGGCTGCGGTGCTCACGTGAAACGCTCGCCAGCGCCAAGGCGCTACTGCGCGCGGTGAGATCAACGGTCAGTTGATCGCGTCCTGATACGACAGGAGTTGTTGCGGACGACGCGAGTGCGACGGTGAGTCGGGCGGCGCTGCGATCCACGTGAACGCTCTCCGTCTATCTGCGACTAATCGTCGTTGTTGCCAGCCTCTTCGCTGTCAGGAAGGAATGCGTCGTCAGCAGTCTTCTCTGGCGGCGCAACGCTCGGTCGCTCGGCGACTGGCGCCTCCTCTTCGTACGTATCCTCATCATCGTCGCCGAAGCCCTCGTCATCGCGGAAGAAGGAGCCCTTCGTGTACGGTCGCTCATCGCTGGTACGCGTGGCCGTTGGGAAAGAGACCTTGCCAACATTGCCAGCACTGACGTGCTCTTCACGAATGATGATGCGAATGTCGCCACCACTGATGGAGGTGATCCCCGATGTGTAGCTATTGCCATCGCCGATGAGCTTCACGAGTCGTGCAGCGATGCGTGGCTCGACTCGACCGATCTCAACACCGTTCGCCTTGGCGATCAGTCGATTGCCAAGAACGATCAGCTCGACCAAGTCGCCAGGATTTACCTGCGCGAGCGTTCCAGCATCGGCAACATTCGTCAGTGCGGCGAACCCGGTGGTGCCCGCCTCTTGAATAAAGATGCCGGCGGGCGTTGTCGCCCCCTCGGTGCTCGCGGTGGTCTTCTTGCCGACCTGCTTAATGAGGCCCTTCAGGCGCTCAAGGTTGCGCTCGGCGATGCGATTAAGTGGATCAAGCGCGAGGGTTGCCTGGTACTCCCTCTTCGAGCCGGCGAGGTCGCCCTGCTCCCAGAGGCACTTCGCGAGACGGTTCTGTGCCTCAACGCGCTCCTCAACCTTGATGGTGTCGCCGAGGGCGAGGATTGCCGTGTTCGCCTCGCTCGCATCTTTCCAACGTCCTTCAGAGGCGGCCTTCAACGCGATGTCAGCCTGCTCCTTGGCGGTGCGGCTCGGCTTCTGGGTGGTTGGGGTCTCGTTGGCGAGGGTCACGGGCTCCTCCTCAATAAAGCGCATGCGGGCTGATGCCCCCCGCTATGCCGTTGCGGAAGGATAGCCGATCGCTAGCGACCGACCCCGATCCAGAGGAGGGCGACCCCTGTGGCGAGCGTGAGTGCAAGGATTTCGAGGATGAGCCGCGGGTCACGGCGCTCCCCTTCAGGGGTTGCCGCCCAGATCTCGCGGGCATAGAAGAGGACGGCCAGGCCAGCCGGTCCAGCGAGCCGCGCCACGCCGACGGTGGCGAAGATGATGGATGCGGCGCCGTTCAGGGCCGCAGCGCCGAGGGCATCACGCACGATCGCCGAGGTCCGCTCGCGTCGAAGGCTCGACATGCCTGCGGCCAGGAGGGCGGCCACTGCGGCGCTCCCGATGCCAACGGCAAGGATGGCGAGCGGCCCAACGGGGTCTGGACGCGCCGATGGGGTGCTGGGGAGCGTCACGATCCCTGGAACCAGGGCAGAGATGCCGATCGAGGCGGCGAATAGGACGAGGGTGAATACCGCCAGGCTTGCGACACGATCGCGGTGGAGCGAGCCGCTGCCGCTCCGGCGCAGTCGTAGCTCCCACTCAACGACGGAGCGCAAGATGCCGATCCCTGCGGTGATCGCGATCACGGCGCCGATCCCCGTGGGGACGAGGCGCACCACCCCGGCAATGGCGAGGGCGATCAGGCCGCCGAGCACCACCTCGGTACCCATTGGTAGGTCGCGTACCTCGGCGCGGCGGACGGCGTTCACCCCGACCGCACCGAGCAGCGCGGCGGCGGCGCCTGCCAAGACGGTTCCAGGGCCGGTCGCGAAGTGGGCGACGCCTGCAGCAACGGCAACGGCAACGATCGTCTCTGCCCAGGGGCGCGAGACCTCGACCTCACCAATCTCTGCCGCCGTATCGGTGAGGGCGGCGAGGCGTGCGGCGGCGAGGGAGCGGGCGCGACGGCTGGCCGATGTTGATGGGCTCATACGGTCAGGGTAGCGCGAGCAGGGGCTCCCGCGTAGACTCCTCGTGACCGCAGGAGCCGGCGCACAGCATTGGAGGGCAGCATGCTCCACCTCTCACGACTCATTGGACGACCCGTGCGCGACAGCAGCGCCGACACGATCGGCGTCATCGACGACCTCATCGCCGCCGTGGGTACGAGCCACCCACCAATCACGGGGCTCGTGGTCCGGACCGGGCGCCGCCGCATCTACCTCGGCTGGAGCAGCGTGGAGCGCATGGATGCCGCAGGGGCCACGATCTTAGCGACGCGCGTCAACATCAGCCGCTTCCGACGCCGCGACGATGAGATCCTCCTGAAGGGCGACCTACTCGACAAGCAGATCGTTGATATCGACGGTCGCAAGGTCGTGCGCGCCAATGATGTGATCCTCGACTTTGTGGAGGGGGCGATGCGCCTCGTTGCCGTCGATGTTGGCACCGCTGGAATCCTGCGCCGACTCGGCCTCCCTGATAGCTGGGTCGACCGACTCTCCGGCGAGCAGTCGCGCGTCGCCTCGTACATTGATTGGGAGGATGTTGATCCGCTCAGCTCCACCATTGCGAGCGTTCGCCTGCGTGTGCCGCACGCCGGCCTCTCTGAGCTGCACCCGGCCGACCTTGCAACCATTGTTGACCAGCTGACACCGCGTGACCGCGCCGACATCTTCAGCACCCTCGACGAAGAGGTTGCCGCCGAGGCGCTCGAGGAGTTGGAGCCAGAGACGCGCACAGATCTTCTTGAGGACCTGGAGCCGGAGCGTGCCGCAGACCTACTGGAAGAGATGAGCCCCGACGAGGCGGCCGACGCCGTTGCCGAACTCTCGCCGGTCAGCCGCAAGGAGATCTTGCGCCTGATGACGAAAGAGGAGCGTGACGATGTGCAGGAGCTCCTCGCTCACCCAGAGAAGAGCGCCGGTGGTCTTATGACGACCGAGCATGTGGCGTTGCGTCCGCAGGCAACCGTCGCAGAGGCACTCGCCGCCATTCGCCGCCACGAGCCCGACGCCGAGGTCGCCTTCGCCGTCTACATCGTGGATGGTCGTCGCCGACTGCTCGGCGAAGTAACGCTGCGCGACCTTGTGCTCGCCGCACCGAACACGCCCGTTGGTGAGCTGATGGAAGATGAGCCGGTCGCCGTTGAGCTGCTCGCCCACTCCGATGAGGTGGCACGCGTGGTGACCCGCTACGGCCTCGTCGCCGTTCCAGTGGTCGATGCCAACCACCGCCTGATGGGGGTGATCACGGTGAGCGACGCGCTCTGGGATGTGCTCCCTGAAGAGTGGCGCCGTGAGATGCCGCGCCGCCTGCACGCCGACAGCTTCGCTGCGGCTGGCCCAATAGAGCTCCCAACACGTTCAACGACAAAGCGCGGCACAAAGGCACAAGCGAAGCCGCGCAAGAAGGGCTCGGCGAAGCGTGCTTAACTTGGGCCTGCGTGAAACGTTCCGCCGTCGTCGCGGCCCGCTCGCCTTCTTGGCGGTTGTCGGCCCTGGCCTGATCGCCGGCGTTGCAGGGAACGATGCTGGTGGCATCACCACCTACGCCACCCTCGGCTCGCAGACCGGGCTGCGCTTCCTCTGGATCCTGCCGCTCACCGCACTGCTGCTCGCCCTGGTGCAGGAGTCGGTGGCCCGACTCGGCGTTGTCACCGGGCAGGGGCTCTCGGACCTGATCCGCGAGCGCTTCGGCGTGCGCTGGGCACTCTTCGCCATGATCGTCTTGCTCCTCGCTAACCTTGCCAACACCGTGGCGAACGTTGCCGGTGCCGCCTCCGCGCTAGCAATCTTCAACGTGCCGATCTTGCTGACCGCGCCGCTCTCGGCACTCGCGGTGTGGGTGCTCGTGGTCTACGGCAGCTACCGCAGCGTCGAGCGCATCTTCCTGTCACTCACCGCCGTCTTCTTGGCCTACAT